>JAZRYQ010000274.1:0-22281 GCA_045600805.1 Candidatus Alloscillospira sp.
TTGCCACTGTCGGAATCGACGCAAACCGCGCAAAGGAATATCCGCATCAGTTTTCCGGTGGTATGAAACAGCGTGTTGTCATAGCGATAGCCATGGCGTGCAATCCGGAGCTGCTTATCGCCGATGAGCCGACAACGGCGCTTGATGTTACGATCCAGGCGCAGGTGCTTGAGCTTATGAAGGAGCAGATCAAGCAGAATAACATGTCTGTTCTGATGATCACGCATGACCTCGGCGTCATTGCGGAAATATGTGACAGATGTGCGGTCATGTATGCCGGCGAGATCGTAGAGCTCGGAAGCACGTATCAGATCCTCGATACACCGCGTCACCCGTATACGATCGGCCTGCTCAATTCTCTGCCGACGATCGACAAGGACGTTGACCATCTCAACGCGATCGGAGGCTCTATGAGTGACCCGCTGAATCTTCCGACAAACTGCACCTTCTGCTCAAGATGCCAGTGGAAAACGCCGGAATGTGAAACGGGCGATCCTGTACTGAGAGAGATCGAGCCGGGACACTTCATTAAATGCTTCCATAAAGAGGGGGTACAGAGATGAGCGAAATACTCAGAGTCAATAATCTCAAGAAATATTTCAGCACACCGCGCGGTCAGCTTCACGCAGTTGACGATGTGACCTTCGGAATCGAAGAGGGAACGACTCTCGGCGTCGTCGGTGAATCCGGCTGCGGAAAATCGACGCTCGGGCGCACGATCCTGAGAATGCATGAGCCGACCTCCGGCGAGATCATATACAACGGTGAAGTCATCAACAATAAAAGCCAAAAGGAACTGAAGCTTTTAAGACGTGAAATGCAGATGATTTTCCAGGACCCGTACGAGTCGATAGACCCTCGTATGAGCATTTCGACGATCATCGCCGAGCCGCTTATATGCAATCATATTTACAAGTCATCTGCCGATATCAATAATAAGGTCCTCGAGCTTATGGATACCGTCGGAATTGCGCGAAGACTGCAAAACAGCTATCCGCATGAGCTTGACGGCGGAAGAAGACAGCGCGTCGGTATTGCAAGAGCGCTTGCCATGAATCCGAAGTTTATCGTATGCGATGAGCCTGTTTCCGCGCTTGACGTTTCCATTCAGGCGCAGGTGCTTAATCTGCTGCAGGAGCTGCAGAGAGATAAAAAGCTTACTTATCTGTTTATCACGCACAATCTTTCTGTTGTGCGCCATATCACAAAAAGAATATGTGTTATGTATCTCGGTCAGGTCGTCGAGCTTGCCGACAAGCTGGATCTGTTCAACAATACATATCATCCGTATACAAAGGCGCTGCTTTCGGCCATTCCCATTCCGAGCACGCTCAACCGCAAACAGCGCATTATTCTCGAGGGTGAGCTTACATCCCCGATAAATCCGAAGCCGGGATGCCGTTTTGCCTCTCGCTGCCGCTATGCAAAGCCCGCGTGCTTTGAAAAAAATCCCGAACTCAGAGATATGGGCGGCGGACATCTGGTCGCATGCCATTTCGCTGAAGAACTGAAGAATCAGGAATAAAAACAGCTTTGCTGCTTTTATAAATATGAAAGGAGAACAGAAATGAAAAAGGTATTATCAATTATCCTTGCGCTTCTCATGGTATTTGCTCTCGTAGCCTGCGGTGAAGAAAAGCCCGCAGAAGGAACAAAGCCTACAGAAGAAACCGAACCTACAAAAGAAACAAAGCCTACAGAAGAAACCAAACCCACAGAAGAAAAACAGCCTGAAGCGGAAGTTACCGAAACAGCGATCAAAGACCTCAGAGTAGGCCTTTACGGCGAGCCGTCAACGCTTGACCTTTCCACAGTTGCTCTGAACAGCTTGAACGCATCTGTAACGACCTCCATCTTTGCAACTCTCTTTGATTATGAGTGCGAGACCGGCGCTTATTACAACTATGCTGCAACCGGCTATGAATGGGTAGACGACACTACTCTGCACATCACGCTCCGTGATGATATTTACAGCCACAGCGGCGCACACATCACAGCAAACGACCTCGTTTTCTGCTTCAACCGCGGCAAAGCAAACCCGGCATGTGCTACTTCCTATCAGTATTTTGTAGAGAATTCCTTTAAGGCTCTCGACGAGTACACCATGGAAGTAAAAATCACAACAGTCATGCCGCAGTCCTGGTCAACATTCGCTCTTGCACCTTTAGGCATCTATGCACAGTCTGACTATGAATCCATGACAGAAGAAGAGTGGGCACGTGCACCTATCGGCACCGGTCCGTACAAGATCGACCACTGGGATGCCGGCAGCGAGATCAAGCTCACAAAGTGGGATGAATTCTGGGGCGACAAGCCTGCTTTCGATTCCATCACATTTAAGTTTATCCCCGATGCAAACGCACGTATCCTTGCTCTCCAGTCACACGACATCGACTACACCGAGAACATCGGCTCCTCCATGGCTCCGACAGCTCAGGGAATCGACGGCGTATCCCTCTTCTACAGCAACATCGGTGAAACACAGGTCATTTGGTTCAACGGCGTTTACAACGAGAAGACCATGAATCCTCTCGTAAGAAAAGCTCTTGAGTACGCAACGAACAAAGAAGCTATCCTTTACACGATTTACGGCGGCAACGGCCATGTTTCCGACAGCGTATTTACATGGGGCAGCGCACAGTACACAGAGCCTGCTGAAGACCGCAGCTACAACCCCGAAAAGGCTAAGGAGCTGCTTGCAGAAGCCGGATATCCCGATGGCTTCGATCTCAAGCTTATGTGCTATGAATCCGTTGACTATCAGAACCTGCTCACGATCCTCCAGAGCCAGTGGGCTGAAGTAGGCGTTAACTGCACGATCGAGACATTCGATAAGGGCGCATTCTTCGATAAGATGTACTCCGGAGATTTCGAGTGCTACACGATCCACAACGTCGGCCTTGATCCTGCAACCCGTCTGTTCAACTATCGTTCAACTCTGACACCTGCTGACGGCAACATCACAGGCTTCTCCAATAAGGATTACGACGCAGCATTAGACAGAGCTGTTGCAGCAAAGACAACAGAAGAGCGCGATGCAGCATGCATTGAATGTGCAGATTACATCCGCGAGGCTTGCCCGTTCTTCTCCGTATGCGATACGTACCTCATCTCCGCAGGTGACGCTCGCCTCGGCAATGTATGCAACGGACCTACAAGCTACATCACATACTACAAGATGACTGTAAATTAACGAGAATTTCGTTGAAAAAACAGAATTAAGCTGATAAAGGAAAGCCGAGGCATCGGGCGCACCGATTGCCGCGGCTTTCCTTTTATTCTCACTTTATCTCTTGCGTCATTCCGCTTCGACCGGGCAGAGAAATGACGCAAAGCCGAAATCACAGACCTTGATTTTATTTCCCATAAATTCGGCCTCTTTGCCCGATATTGCGCCGGAGCATATATCCTTTGCGGCGGAAATAAGCTTCGGTATAAGGCTGGGATCGACCGGAAGAGAGCCGTGAGACGGATAGATCCTGTCAAACCTGCTAAGATGTTTTTCCGAAAGCGCTTCAAGCCCTGCAATATAGGAATCGAAGCTGCGCATTTTGCCGAACATGAAAATGTGCCCGTCCTGAATTGCATCACCGCTGTAAAGAACACGTGCCTTGTCATCAAGCAGCGCAATGCTCCCGGGCGTATGACCGGGCAGGTCAATGACCGTCAGCTTCCTGCCGCCGAGGTCTATAACGTCGCCCTCGGAAACCGGAATGATTTTTCCGTGATTTGCAGGATAATTTGCAAGCTCTGCCGGATGCATGTAAAATTCATCAAATTTTGCATTGCCGGCAATATGGTCGGGATCTGCGTGCGTGTTGATCAGTTTCAGCGGCAGCTTTGTGATGCTCATGACGATGTCCCTTGCATCCGGGGTGTTCATACCGCTGTCGATCATCAAAGCCGCTTTTTCGCCTTCGAGGACAAAAAAGCGAACACCGCCGTCTTCAACACGCCATGTATTATTGTCGATACGGATAATTTCAGCCATAGTGGTTACTCCTTTGCATAATACGATTTGATGGGGCTGCCAAAGACAGCCCCATTACTCATTTTGATCTTGCGGCGAGATACGGATTGTATGCCTCAATGATTTTTTCCATCCAAAGATGAGAATTGCAGTACAGTGAGCCCATTTTTTCTGCGGTTTTGCCGAAGCCGACGGCAGTTGATGAATGAACACGGTTTTTGAGATCGGTCTCTGACGCGACCGTACAGAAATCACGCATATTTTTAAAACCGTCGGGGTCAAATCTGTCCCACATGAAAAGAAGTTCAAACGACGCAAAATGACCGTATTCCATCGGGATGATCTGGAAATTCTGCGGCGCGTCAAAAATTCTTCCCGTATCGGTGAAATCATGGATATATGTACCGATGGATTCACCGAGGTCACACATGTGTCTGACGGATTCGGCGCCCGTTTTGATGGGCAGCCAGCTTCCACCGAGACGAAGAACACTTTGCAGGCGGCAGACGATCATGAAATAGTCCGTGTGCTCCTCCCACCATTTTTCATATTCACGCGGGATGCGTGTGCCGTTCGTTTCACGCACAACGTCAAATAGTATCTTCTCTTCGTATGCAAGCTCCCGCGCCGACTGCGTTGCGAGATGAACGACAAGCGGCATGGGAAAGACGTTTTTGAACGTGCTCCACTTCTCCCAGAACTCGTTGGCGGAATCTGTCATCATCAGGCTGAGCGGGAGATAGAAGTATTTCTGCACGGTCGCGGCAACCTCGGACTCACCGAGCGCGAGGATCGCTTTTCCGACATCGTGGATGTCCTTGTAATTGAAGACATATACGCGGCTGCAATCACTGTCCATGATCATTTTGTGATGCGGGCTTATGCCTTCGCGTCTGATCTCGGCAGGACCTTTGCACATATCAAGCGCAATCGCGCATTTTGTCACGATACCTGTTTTTCCGGAGTTTCCGGAAAAGCCCTTGACGATGCCGCGAAGACTCGGACCGGGACTTTCCGGGCAGAACCAACCGGAATCTGTCTGAAGTGAGCCTGTGTGGAGGATCTCTCCATCAGGCATGACCATTTCAACGCCGAGAAGATATCTTGTCGGACGGGAGGTGCCGTATTGTACATGGTTGTCACCGCCGGTGCAGGCGTATGTCACGAGAGCGGAGCCGCCGGGACCGACAGCGGGCGCGGCATAGCTCAGACCGAGCTTACGCACTTCGGGATAGAGCTGAACATGACGGACACCGGGCTCTATGAGTGCATAACGGTCTTTTTCGTTTATCTCAACGATGCGGTTCATGCGCTTTAAGTGAATGATGATCGTATCTTTTTCCGTGGCATAAGCCGTCGGGATACAGCCCGTTACCATCGCAACATAGCGAACATCATGACGGTTGCAAATGCGGACGATCTCGGCGACTTCTTCGGTACTTGCGGGAAGAACGATCGCTTCGGCACTCGGATGAGCGACCGGAACTTCCGGAGTTTTTGCGCGGTTTCCGGCAAGAATGAAGTCTTTATTGCTTATATTCCGCTCACCGACAACGGCGGCAAGCTCTTTATATACCTGTTCGGAAAAGCCCATGATCATTCCTCCTTTCGCAGTCTGTCAGCCATAAGCTCGGTCAGGTCGAAGTATTTTATATTCCGTCCGTCCGCTGTATCGAGCGCTTCGCGGCAGAACGGACAGCATGAAATAATGGCTTCCGCGCCGATGTGTTCCGCTTCGCGGCGACGCTCGCTCGCGGCATACACGGCAAGCTTGGGATCCGTGTCAGCCGCGCTTTGCCCGCAGCACCATGTTTCTTCTTTGCTTCGTATCATTTCGGAAAGCCGGAGACCGGGAATGGCATTGATTAAAGTGCGCGGAGCTTCATATACGCCGTGTTCACCTCTGCGCCACGTTTTTTCGGGAACATGAAGTCCGTAGGAACGGATCTCACCGTGCCATGGGATATACTCCTCGGAAAGTCTTCCGAGCATGCACGGATCATGGTATGTAACATTCATCGTTTCGCCGTTATCCCGGAAAGAAATTTTACCTTCTTTTAAAAGCTGCCAGGCGATCTGCGTGATGTGGACGGTTTCAAATTCCGGTTTTACAAACCGCGGATAACCGGAGCGAAATGCACCGAAGCATTCGGCACAGGCGGTGATGACGGTCTTAATACCGAGTGAGCGGAAAAGCTCAACATTTCGTTTGATGAGTTTTTCGGCGGCTTCATAACAGCCCGCGCGCCACAAAGAAGCGCCGCAGCACCATTCATCTTCTCGGAGTAGGCGGAATTTTATGCCGCCCGCGCGCAAAATTTCGATTGCAGCCAGAAGCGTTTCCGGGTGTTTGTAGACGCTGCACCCGGCGAATAAAACGGTGTCGGCATCCGGATCATCTCGGAAATCGTCCGGCAGGAAAGAAAACCGGTCCTTGTGCGGAAGACCGTAGATGTTGTGCTCACATTCGACATTCCGAACGGTCTGCTTTCTGCATTCGGGTAGAAAACCCGCTTCCGCCGAGCTTCTGCGAAGTTCATAGATCGTATCGAGAACTTCCATATCGCGCACGTTTTTGCAGTTAATATCGCAGGCGCCGCACGCGGTGCAGGAATGGAGCATCTGGGCAAGGTCTTCGCCGTGAGAAATCGTCCCGTTCATCACCTCGCCGGCGATGTTCAGCATTCCCTGACCGGAGTATGCGTCAAAATTGTAGTAATCATTTATCGGACAGACCGAGGCAAAATCCCAGCCGTTCATTCTGCCGGGAAGAAGCCATTTGCACTGTCCGCAGTGGTTGCACGATTCGATCGTGTAGCGTAATGCTTTAAGATCAGACATAGTTCCCCTCCTCAAAAGCAGAGCTTGCCCGGATTGAGTATGCCGTCCGGGTCAAAAATGTTTTTCAGTCGCTTCATCGCATCAACGGAAACAGGCTCGTTGTAGACAAGCGCTGCAAGATCACCGTAAGGTCTGTCAAAATATGCGCCGGCGCTTTGAAGCTTTTTCGCAAGCTCAAACAGAATATGGCTGTTTTTTTCCGCTTCGGCGGGGTCATTATCAAAGCGCAGGTCACATTCTATGCGGAACGCGCGTCCCTGTACCTGCGGCGAAACGGTGATACCGATACCGGGAAGCTCATTTTCAATGACGGCAATGAGGTCGGCTGCCTTGCTCGGCGCCGAGAGCATAAGAAGCTCTTTTTCATCGCCGCGGCGAAGCTTCCATGATTTTTCTCTGCGGTCACAGTCTGTGAGCATGGTTTCGATTTTTTCCTCAAAACCGGGCAGAAGCCTCAATGATGTATCAGCGCAAAGACCGAATTCCTTGCAGGCATCTTTGACATAACCGTCATAGATTGCAACGCGCTCCTCGGGGTAACGGTCATAACCGCAGACACGGCAGAGCATGATCCACGGTGCCATATGGCCGAGAGACTTTTCCTCGTCTGAATTGTCACCGAACGCGGCGGCAAAGTTTTCACGGTTTAAAATGATGCACTCGTCGGGGATACGTCGGCGTGCAAGGAGATTGGCAAGATCGGTAAGCTTTTCGGCATTTTCCGATTGAATGAAGAAAAGACGGCTTAAAGACGGTAAAATCTCGGCTTTCAGTGTTGCCCATGTGACAAAACCGATCGTGCCCTGCGCGGAGGTCAGAAAACGGAGATAGTCTATCGTTCCGGGACCCCAAGGGAGAATTTTATCACCCGTGTTTTCCTCATAAGAGCCGGGACCGGCGGCGGAGCCTGTGCGGAACACATCTCCTGTGCCGAAAACGGTTTCGACGGTCAAAAGCGGGTCCGGATAGTCATACTGATATTTTGGGATAAGAACGGCCTCGCGCTCAAGGGCGCTTGCAACGACGGATTTTCCCGCGCGTGCAAGAAACGGCAGATTTAAACGCAATCCCTGTTCTTTCATGAGCGGGATGAGCGTACCGAATGTGACGCCGGGTTCAACACGCACATAACGGCTTTGACGGTCGATTTTCATGATTCGGTCCATGCGGGAAAAGCATACGGTTTCTGCCTCGGGATTATCCGATGCACCGTGAAAATGAGGCAGCTCGGAGCTCACAGGTACAAGTCCGTGACCGTTTTCACGCGCTTTTTTGATGATTTCCTGTACCTGCTCCGTATTTTCAGGAAACAGCAATGCAGATCACTTCCTTAAAATATGATATTTTCATTTTACTATAAGCGGAAAGAAAAGACAATACGAAAAACGCATAGTACAGAATACATGTACTATGCGTTTTTTCGTCGGCAAAGGCTGCTGCCTTTGTCGACTGAATTATCGTTTATTTTGTGTAGTTCTGAACAAGGAAGATGAATAAGCCGGCTGTCCAACCGGAGTTGAACAGTGTCCTTTCACCCCTCATAGTCATCGCATTTTGCGCATTGCGCTGTCCGCTCATAGCGTCGATCATATGGAACAGACCGGCGTCATTGATAAGCTCGATATACTGAAGTGCGAGTTTCTTGGCAAGGTCGGGGCGGCCGCAGTTTTCAAGCGCAACAGTCAGCAAGGCATAGATCGGTGTAGCGATTCCGCCGGAACACCAGCCAGCTGCCTTGAAGTAAGGACTTGTCGTGTCCTCTGTGGCAAGACCGAACGGTGTCATAAAGCCGGGCTCTCTGAATATGATCTCGATGCTCTTGTCGATGATTTCCTGCGGCAGACGTTTGCCGAGAAGAAGAGCGCAGTACATCGGCAGACCGGTAGGCATCGAGCGAACACCTGTGACGGTATTTACCGATGTCCAGCCGTCGTCAGTCCAGAACATTTTTACGATTTTTTCGACGGTGTCTTTGGATTTTGCTTCCCATGAAGCACATACATCCTCCGGAATACCGATCAGTCTGCCGAGTTTGGCAAGGGCCTCTTCCTGAAGAGCAAGGTATGCGTTCATATCGGGTGATGCAAGAGGGAATCCGATCCTGAAATACGTTGCATCTTCCCAGCCTGTTTCGATCGGGCTTTGGTTTTCATATATGCCGTCATGGTCAAGATCTCTGTATTCAAGATGATACCGCGTCCATTTTTCCATTCCGTTGTAGAGGAATTTCAATTCATCAAGAGGCATCTTTGACAAATCGAAGTGTTCATACAGATATAAGAAGCCGACACCGTGAAGAGGCGGCTTTGTGGGTTCGCCCGCGCCGCAATATGTAAGCGCATCTGCGATTTTCCCCGTGCTGTCCTGATTGTCAAAGGAGCTTAAAAGGAGCTGCCATGAAAAATCAAGGTTTTTGCAAAGGAAATATGCATACATGGCGTGCTGCCATGAGAACGCCTCGTCAAACAGGGAACGCATCATGCGTACCATCGGACGTTTATAAACTGTTTCGCCGTCGGGCATTTGCGTAAGACCCCATAAAGACCAGATAGCTTCTTTTGTCCTGCGCGCGTATTTCTCGGGGGCATCCGGGTCGAGGGAACGCGCAAAGGAATCATAATCTTCCGTAACAGCGGCAAGAGATTCTTCATAGTTCATGTATGTGTCTCTGCGCTTCGGGTCAACAAGGGATTCTTCGCAAACAAGCTCGAATACGCCGTTTTCAACAGGCCAAAGCTCGATCGTGCCCATTGCGCCGGCACGGAGAGTGCCGCGAAGAGGAACGAACAGCATATAGTAGTTGCTGAAAATGATTTTCCATGAGCCGTTTTGCAGATCCATAGGTCTGATGATACCGGGAAGCGGAGAAATACGCAGTACGAGGTTATCTGTGCATTTGCCGACAGCGTATTTGGGGTCGCCGATGCAGAAGCTTACCTTGCCGTCGTCACCGCGAAGTGTGATTTCGTACGGTGTGGTATCAATAACGCATTTCTGTGCATTGCCGTCTTTTATAAGCTCAAGCTTGACCTGACGGAAGCTGTTCGGAGACATGACATTGTTCATGTTCTTGTCTGTCGGACGCAGGCGGGATGTAGCGATCCAAAGGTGGGCGGAGGTGTATCTGTTTGTGCCGCCGTTGTCATTTGCAAAGCAAATATAGGAGCCCTTGCGGGAAAACGGCATATCCAGAGGTTCAACAAAGGTGTTTGGTGTGAGCATAAAATCAATCCTTTCAACTGTATCCTTAAATCAAAGTAAAGAAATTGTTGTAATCATTTTTCAAAAACACTTCGCGGACAGCCGCTTCGTCGCGCAGCTTTTGCGCGTCGTTGATCTTCCATCCGTAAAGCTCGTCTAAAGAACGAAGAAGGCAACCCTGACAGTTGGCATCGATCAGAATAGTATCTTCAAGCATTGTAAAGCTACCTGCGATCCATTTGGGAATAAACAGTATATCGCGTGTTTCTGCGATGAAAGGCTCATGCCCGTCAAGCCGGACTTCCATCTTGCCGCTGAATACATCAAACAGATTATCAAACGGGTTCGTACCGGTCCAGGAGAAAGTGAAGCCTTTTTTCATTCGCATCTGCCAAATCTCTTTTGTACCGTGTGTTTCCCAGCGACCGACTTTCAATCTCAGATCAATACCTTCAAATTCAAAATGCGCGAAACCGAAATCAAACGGACGAATGGAAGGAATTTCTTCCGGAGCTGCATCTTGCACGGCAGCGGTAAACTCGTAATACATTGACGCATGGCGTTCCGCGTTTCGTTTCCGGAAGGTGGGGTCGTTCATCATGTTCGGCGTCTGTGTGCGAAGACGCTGCTCTGCGTACATCATGTGCGTCATGAACAGCTCCTGATGAAAAGCGCGCCATATACTGTTATCTTCCAGCGCTCCGATGCTGTGCGGCATATACGGCGCAAAATGGACCATATCTCCGTATTTTGCTACGGAACGCTTACCCATGCTTCGGATATCAAAAGATCCGCCATCTACCAGAAATGTTTCATATCCTGCGGCGTGTTCATGGTAGGGAACACGCGTACCGGGATAGTAGTTTGCCTCACAGACTTCAATGGCATTCAAGCCGTAAGGACTTACATATAAACGGCATCGGGAACGCGGTTCAATACCGTCAGGAAATTCCGGAATATCTATGATGCAATCGTCCGGACGAATCAGAATTCTATCTTCACCAAGTGTTTGCATAGCGTGTCATCCTTTCAAGATAATATTTATGATAATGAATCGCTGCAATATCTTGACGCGAGGAAAAGGAATGTAGACGAACACCAACTTGTCCACGGCTGGCGCTGAATGTTGTCACGGCCTTTGAGCTGCGGTGTACCGTCAAATGGGTTTAGAATATGAAGAAGTGTGTTCTGCTCGACGAGATTGTAGCAATATCTGCGCGATGCTTCACGGGCATACTCGAACTTGCCGCATTCTTCCAAAGCGATATTCATCATAAACTGGATCGGGGCTATTACCGGACCGCACATCCAGCCCTTGTAAGGGTCAACATACGGACTGGTTATGTCTTCGGATGCAATGCCGTATTTTGTGAGATAATGACCCTCACGCATCAGATCGGCAGTAGCTTTCTCGATGACATCCTCCGGCAGACGCTTACCGAGAAGAAGCGGCTGATAGAAGCAGATGTTGTCGGTGTAGAATTTTCGTCCTTCGGGTGAAATCGCTACAAAATGTTCGCCGTTCCAGAATTCAGAAAGCAGCATAGTAAGGAATCGCTTTGATTCAGCCTTGTGAGCTGCGATTTCCTCTGCCGTGATGCCGATCCTTTCTCCGAGAATAGCAAGCGCTTCGTAGAGAAATACAAGGTATGTGCACAAATCGGGTGTTTTCATAGTGCAGCCGTCGATATAAACGGTCGAATCATCCCAACCGGATTCATCAGGACTTAAGTACATCGGGATACCGTCACTGTCGATGCGGTGCGTCATCCACCAGTTTGTAAGACGCTGAATATGTCCGTAGAGCTTTTCAAGCTCGCTTTTCGCAATGGAGCTGAAATCTCTTTTGGTGAGAAGCCAGCAAGCGGCAAAGCCCTGGAACGGTGATTGCTGACTGCCGAATTTGCCTGTGGTGTCCATAATAAACGCGGGGACATGACCGTCCGGCTGCTGATAGTCAAACATTGACATCAGGAAAGACCATGAACGCTCAATATCCTGCGAGAACGTGATCGCCTGATAGCTCTGCTGCCAGCTTGCGCACATGGAGATGTAGTAGAGCATCATGGACATCATTTCACGCTGTAAAAAACCGCTCGGCCCGACAAGATGAGCCCAGGAGCTCCATACGGCGCGCTCATACATTTTGAGGCATGTTTCATCGGTCACTTTCGGGGCGATCTTCAGAAATTGGGCAAAATCATTCTCGACTTCGATTACAGAAGCGTCATAGTCGGGGTATTCTGCTCGGACATTGCCGTCAACATTAAAGAATTCCTCGACTGCAAATTCAATTCTGCCGTTTTCGTCCGGCTTTAAGTCAATAATGCCTGAATAGGAGCTTGTATCTCTCCAGTTCCACGGCGCTTCAAGGCTGATGCTGCCGTAAATCGGCGCGACTACCATAGCGGGCATATCATTGAATTCGACTTGAACACCCTTGCCGTTTTTGATCAGTTTTGCCATTTCGTGCATGTCCTGATTGAACGCACAGCAGCAGCGAAGCCAGATATCGCCCTCAACGCGCCCTAAAATCAGACTTTTTTCAGCGATAACGAAGGTGATCCTGCCATAATCGGTGTCCATGATAAGCTCTGACTTTGTAGAAGAAAGAGCATAAGGAATCTGAACGTCACCGTGCATGGGACGAAGCGAGATCAGACGGTTGTGCTTGTATTTTGCGGCGGTCCGGCAGGAGCCGAGGTATACATCCGTCATGCCGAAGCTTTCTTCACAAAGCGGGTCAAGATTGAAGGTGAAGAAGGAGCCTCTGCGTGAGAATGGAACGGAATGAAGGCTGATGTACATATTACTGTCTTTCATATATTCACCTCATTTGATGGGCGTATCGGTCGGGTTACCGAGGATCCTGTTAACAAGAATAAGGAAGTTTGCAGAGCACCATGTGTTCCATGACCATGAGCCTGCGGCGGTCGGACCGGTTGCGACCACGGCCTTTTCACCGTTATACGGATAGCACTCATACGGAGCAAGGTCAAGGATCGGGCCGACTTTGTTGATGTAATCACAATATCTCTTTGCAAAGAACTGCGCTGCTTCATAACGTCCCGCGCGGTAAAGACCTGCGCAGATGATCATATTCTGCGGCGCGGCAACACGGCCGTGTACGAATGTCGTGGGGCCCCAGTTGCAGTACTCTGTCATGACGTTTTCGGAAGCAAGACCGATAGGCGTGAGGAAGCTGTCTTCCACGGAGAGCTTTTCAATGCACTTGTCGATGATCTCATCGGGAAGTCTTGCGCCGAGCATGAGCGGGAGATAATCGGTCAGGCTGAGGGTATCGACCTGCTTTCCGTCATGGATCGTAAGGAATTTTTCACCGTCCCAATGACGCTCAATGATATCCCTGACGATTTTTTCGCTGCGCTTTTTCCAGTCTGCGGCTTCTTCCGTAAAGCCGCATTTCGCTGCGACAACGCTCATCATTTCCATGTAAAGAGCAAGGAAGGACATCAGACACGGCGTTGTGACAGGGAAGCCGTCACGGAACATGGAGGAGTCATCCCAACCGGTTTCATTCGGGTCGAAAGCGATGATGGTATCGTCTCCGAGACCGGCATTTCTGCGAATGAGCCAGAAATCAAGCCATTTTTTGAATTTCGGATACATTCTCGTCGCTTCCTCGTATGTGAGGAAATCATATCCGCAGCAGTGTGTGAGGAAGTCAAACGCAAAGCCCTGGAACGGCGGCTGAAGGCCGGGACCCATACTTGTATGAGATACCATGGCGGGCAAACGGCCGTATCTGTCCTGATAGTTGAAGGTCGTGCAGATCTGTCTCCAGCCCTCGGCGGGATTGCCCTCCATGGCCATACCGTTGTATGACTGCTGCCAGGCAAATGTGGCGATCAACCACTGATAGTGCATGAAAATTCCCGGCTCCACGAAGTTGTCAATGGCTTTTGTTCTGTGAGTCCAGATGATCCACTTTGCGATATATGCCATTTCCTTGTATTCGTCAGGGCATGTATCGGGATAATTCTTACAGAATTCATGGAAGCTTGTACGGCTTTTTTCCACAAGACTGTCAAAAGAATCATAAATTGCGGGAATCACGATTTCTTTTTTGTCCTCATGGAGCGCAAGTTCAAATTTACCGTTTTCTGCTGCGATCCGGAAATTCATCTTGCTGTAACGCCTGTTTTCTTTATCCCACTCCGAAACGAAGGATAAATTACCGTGCAGAGAATTGAAAAGAAGATGACCGTGCATTCCGAAGGTGGATTCTATGCTGCCGTCTTTTCTGAAATAAGCGCCTGCGCATCTGCCGCAGCCGATGTCGGGAATCGCGGGAGATGTTTCGATCTCCATGTCGATCCCTTCGCCGCGGAAACGAAGCTGCTCTGCATCGGTCAGGACGATTTCGATTTTGCCGAATTCTGTATTGAGCGTGATCACGGCCTCGTCTGCAAAATAAGTATACGGAATATACTCTCCGTTCTTCATCGGATTGACGTAGAACAGGAAATCACTGCGAAGACACATTGTTGAGGATCTTCTGCTGGATAAACGGATGCGGTGTGTGTTGAAGTCTTCATAAAGATAAAATGCAGAACCGTATCTCCCGTATACAGGTCTCAGTAATTTGTATTTTTCATTTGTTCCGAACACAGAAATACCTCCTTAATTGTCAAGTACGGTTCCCGAATACAGGACAGCCGCGCATGTGACGGCGGAATAATAAGCACCGTCAGCGGGCTTTCCTGCGGCAAAGCTGTTTGCATAGCCGTTACGGATGGAATCATCAATGATTTTCCGCGCTGCGTCTGCTGCTTGCTTTTTGTGACCGAGGTCATAAAGACCTTTGATGAGAAGACATGCTTCGACGGTGTCGCCGCAGTCCGGTGCAGGGCAGAAGACCGACGCAATATCAGCCGGCATAAGCGCGCCGAGAATGGCAGGGCGCTTCGCGATCTCTCCGCATTCCGTAACAGCGCCGCTGACGGTAATGGCGTTAAATGCAGTGCCGTTCCAAAGTGATTTGAGAACAGCCAGCTGCTCAGCTGCTTTTGCTTTCCACTTTGCGGCGGATTCGGTGTAACCGATCACCGCGGCGAATTTTTCGAGCGCGGCGAAAAGCAGTATCATATAAGCGGCGAGGTCAGGTGTGATCACAGGTTCACCGGCATCAAAGCAGACGTCGGCAGGACGGCCTGACTCGGAACGGAAAGCATACATATAGCGACCTTCTGCATCCGTTCTGTTTGCTGTCCACCAGTTCGCTCTGCCGACGAGCATATCATATGCTTTGTTGAGAAGCTCGGGATCAGCTGCTTTGAGCGCATCGCTGTCAATGCTGTAGGCGGCAAGTCCGAGAAGAGGGATATCACATTCGTACACAGGGCCGCTGGCACCGTTATTGCCTGCAACCGCACCGCTCTTGAGAAGATACGGTCTGAAATTGCAGATAGCGGCAAGAGCGAGGTCTGCATCTTTGCATGCAAGAGAAACGACAGCCTGCTCGTGATAGATATATTGAATTGGCGATATCTTATTTGTGCAGTATGCGTTGTTTTTGTCAGGCATCGGCTGAAGACCGGTCCAGATCGCATATGCGTATTCAAAAGAATCGCCGAAGGAAGCCGGAAGAAGCTTTATTCCCGCATAGAATTTTTCAAATTCCTTTTCGGTTTCCGCAATGCACTCGTCAACGGATACAGACGGGAAGTATTCCTCTTCCGAGGTCGATTGGTCAACAACAGCACATTTGATCGTGCCGGTATCATCGGGATACAGATACAGATCCGGATTTGCGCTGCCTCTGATGTCAGTGTCCCACGGAGCGTTGAGGACCTGTGTTCCGACGGTCTGAACAAATGTCATTTTTACGCCCTTGATAGGGATCAGAGCACCGTCAACGGTCATCTTAATACTGTCGCAAAGGAACGCGCCGCCCTTTTTGGCGGAGAAGTGCACCTGAAGTCCGTGCGCTTCGACGAGAAGATAGTATTTATCAATAGCAAAACGGGCATAACCGTATTCATTGTTGAGCTCAACACCGTATGGTGTGGGAATTACTGTATACGGAATATCGGTACCGTCCTTCATAAGCTCGATTTTGAGCACTTCATGCGGGTCTCCGCTTCCTCCGAACATGGATACGGAAGAAGACGCAATGGAAACGTACAAACCGCCGTCTTCACCGGTCTTTTCCATGATCAGAAAGCGGGAACCGGCTCTGCTGAACGGTAGTTTTTTAAGATCAAGAGTTCTGCTGGTCTGCAAAAGAGTCCCTCCTATACATTAAAATTCGTAAAAAAATTCCTTTAAAATTGCTTACGCAGTGCTTTTCCCGCAAAGGAAAAGCACTGTGTATGAAGGATGATCGGGTAATTGATTTTTAATATCAGGTGATAAACGGGTTGGGGAAGTCGATAAATTCCTGCTCGACCTCTGTGAACTGACCGACGGCGCCGAACATGAGATTCGTCGGTACGTCGCCTGTCGGATAGGTCGATGTGCCGAAGGAACGGCCCACCTGGAACATATGGTCATAGTTCTGCAGGAAGCACATGGTGTTGCTTCTGAAGGGAACTTTGCCGCCGAGCAGCTTTTCCATATTCTTCTCCGTGATGCTGAGAAGGTACATATTGTTCTTGATTTTAATGTACACGGCCGGTTCATCGGAGGAAGGCAGTGAGTTGACCATAGCGGTCATTTCGTCATTGCGTTTTCTGTCGCTTTCCTTCTGCACTCTGTCACGGGGATATGTGATGCGGTAGAAATTCGTGCAGTAGTATACATGAACTGTCGTCATCTTCTGACCGTAGCACCACTGCATGACCGTGCCGACCATTTCATCGGTGTAGCTGTGACGCTTGAAAGCGACAGAGCCGTCTGCCTGACGGATCGCGCCAAACTCAAAGAAGGTATTGGTGATATACGGATACTTCGGATTGTCACCGATGCGGGCAATGATCCTTGTTACGAGCTGGTTTTCCAGATCGATAACAAAGGTATGATTTGTCCGCTGCGCCGTCCCTTCGATTTCATAGGAAACAAGGTATGTTGTGTTGTCGCCTTTCAGACACTGATACTTATCCGTCTTGGGCTCGGTGTTTTCATAATTCCACGCAAGAGTGTCATTGTCGATGAAATGAATGGTATAGTCAAGACCGTCATCCATCGCGCAGACGAATGTTTTGCCGGCGAGCTCGTAGCAGAACGGCGGCGTATACTGATTGATGAAATAATCTCCTCTGGGATTATCTTTCAGCAACTTTCTTGCCCCTTTGACGGGTTCAGATGCCTGAGAAACCTCTGTGATTTCGGGTGTTTCCACGGGCTGCTCTGCTTTTTTAACAGTCTTCCTGGCAGACTTTGTTTTTTTCGTTTCGCTCATAATCTCTCCCGATTAATACAGCGGATAAACGCCGCTGAGGTCGTAGTGACCGGCATCTCTTGCAAGTGCGCCCATTTTGTCGAGAACGACGAATTCGCCGTCGGGAACAACGCCGAAGGAGAAGCCGCAGTCGTGCATCATCTTGAGGTTCATGGCAGCGCAGCCCATGATGCCTTCCCATTTTTCTTCGACCCAGTTCATGATATATACGTTATCACGAAGCTTGATATACCAGCACGGAGAGCTCCATACAAAGCCGCCTGCTCTGAAGCCGGGTGTGCCGGGCTCGCCGCCGTTGAAGATCGTCCATGAGTAGGAGTGCGGGGAATTGTAGATATGCTGTGATGTCATGAAATCGGAATATGTCCATGTGAAGGAGCGGCCGAGGAGATCCTTTGTGAAGCCGTGTCTCATCATGCGCGGTACGGGAACGCCTTCTGTCTCAAAATAACCGAAGTGATATTTCGGCGTTACGTCGCGTGTGTCATACTTGCCGCCGACGGAAGCGTCAATGCAGGTCGCGCAGCCATTGTCGAAGTCAAGGGCCAGAATGAAGCATGCGGGAGGATTGGAGCCTGTACGGATGTGAGCAAGGATCGTAAGATTGTCATCAAGCTGAGCTGCACGGTAGATTTCTTTATGCCACTCTGTTTCGCCTTCCAGACGGTACTCAAGGTCTGTTGCTGTTAAGAAGTTATATTCGACAGCAAATCCGTTATCATCACGGAAAGTGATCTGCTTGCCGACGCACTGTACGCTGTCCTTCATATTGTGAGCAGCCATCATGACATGGTTCTTTGCAGGATTGAAGTTTGCAACGTTATCAAAAGCAGCCATGATTTCTTCCGGGGTGAGATGCTTTGCCATGATGCTCGGTCTGTATGTTACGCGAGCGCCCTTGACAGCCGGATCCATTCTCTTGGAAATGACATCGCCGTACTTGTCACCTTTGTCATTGAAATCAAAGAATGTAGCACCCTGTCCGCAGAATCTGCCGGTTGCTTTGTAGACAAAGTATTCAAACTCCTCGTTCTCATCAATGCCCATTGACATACCGACCTTTTTGTTGTTGATGATATCGAGAACTTCAACGACGAGTCTGCCGGAGAATTCAACTTCACCGCGAGAGTAGATGAAATACTGATCATCAACCTGATAGTTGTCGGAGGGAAGTGTGAGAACATCGTCACCGTCAGGAGTGTTGATCTCAACGAGAGTGGAGAAAACATTTGTTGTATATGTAACAAGATGCTCACGTTTGCGGTCATCTGTCCAGAGGATCATTCTGTTGTCGAGTCTCTGTGTGAGTTTGTTTCTCTTTTCGGGAGCGGGCTCGCCTTCTCTCTCAAAGTAACCGGAATAGAACTGACGCTGTACTTCACGATTGATGTAAGGTTTGATCTGATTTGCATCAACAACGGAATATACCGGGTTTCTCGGGTCAATTTCGCTGCCCTCATAGTCGATGAACCACATTTCAACGACCGTGACAACGGCTGTTTCCCAGTTGACGATCACATTGTAGCCGTATTTCCTGCCGGGGAACATATGGGTGAACAGTGTAAGCGGGCCGACGGAGAGAGCGGCATATCCGCATTCAACGGCAGCTTCGCCGTTTTCTTTTACGGAAAGAGTGCTGTCCGTCAAAAATGTGTACTCAAGAGAAGGCGCTTTGAACGGTACTTCATCGAGAACTACCTTGAGGGTCTTTCCGACGAGGCAACCGCACAAAGGTGAATTGGAGGTTGGAACCGGATTTGCACCGATAATTTTTTCTACCTGCGCTTTGTTGTGATTTGCATAGTTAACTCTAAACATTTGCTTCAACCTTTCTATAATAATTTAATTTTGTTTTTGTTCTGCTGAAGAGCTGTGCGATGTTTTATTCCGGAAAATCAAAAAACTGTTATATTATGGCTTTATTATACACCTGTATAAATAGTATCAGCGGAAAAGGAAAAAGTCAATAATTACATGAGTATTTATTGATAATATATTAGCTAAATTATCAAAAATTATGTATATATAGAAAAATACAGGATGAGCGCATACGCTTATTGACAATTTTTAGCTGATGTGTATAATGGATTTTAGACTTAGTTCGGCGATACGCAGCAATTTTAATACATGAAATTGCTGCGTACAGTCATTTTATCAGTTGTTTGTTCAAACAGGCAGGACGTATAAGGGCTAATAAGAGAGAGGCGATGATTATGAAAACTTCAATTAATGATTTGAATTTGCAGAGCATGGCGTTTTCAAAGCGGTTTAACAGATTGATGTTAGCAGAGCGCATCGAAGCTGTTGAACCAAGGGGAATGTACATCACAGTTTCAAGAGACGATCCATCCGGTATCCGATATAATTTGATCAGCTTTGTTCCGACCGTTGACGGCGAGCCGGCAGATTATACCTACACCGCGACACCGTGGAACGTAGTAATTCACACAAAAGCGGGCGACATGGAGCTTTGCTATGATACGATTCCCGAGGTGCTTCGTTTTAGAACGAAGAACGGCATAGGCGCGCAGTTTTTTGTGAATTTTTCGGTCCATGAGATGTTTGTTGACCGTCTTGACGGCAGCCTTGAGGTGGGCTTTACCAAGATGGGACAATTCCTTTTCGATGTAACGACCGGAAAACAGACGCACGATAATCAGTGGATAGGTCCGAGAATGTGCGCAACGCCGACAACTATCAAATGGGAACCTGAAAACGGCGTGCTGGAAGGCTATGTACATTGGAATACGGAGTATGTTATCAAGCAGCAGGTCAATGATTTTGATGAATGTGTTGAAGCCAACAGAAAGGATTACGAATTCTGGCTCTCGCAGTTCCCCGAGCTTTCGGAGAAGTACAAGGATGTAAGAGAGCTTGCGGGATATGTTTTCTGGATATCTTATCAGCGTGAGCTGATGAGTCTGAAAGAGCCGATCATGTATATGATGCGCTGCGGTATCATTCAGAGAGGGACGGCATGGCAGCAGTGCGATCACGCGATGGCATGCTGGAGAAATCAGGACTTTGTTTTTGACATCATTCACAGCTTTTTCTCCATGCAGGATGAATACGGAATGATTCCCGACTGCATGAATGACAGATCGGTCGAATACACGGCAACAAAGCCGCCGTTCCAGGGCTTTGCGCTTACATGGATACTCGACCATCTCGGCGATGAAAATGTCGATCCGAAAAAAGCAGAAAAGATTTATGAGCCGATCTGCCGCTGGGTAGACTGGTGGAGAAACTTCCGGGATGATGACCATGACGGACTGTACAGCTACAACCACGGTGACGAGTCAGGCCTTGACGATGCTTCGATTTTCGCCGCCGGTGTACCGGTCGATTCTCCTGATCTTCAGGCGTATCTTGCCCTTACGATGGAAGCCTGCGGCCGACTTGCAAAAATTCTGGGCAGAAACGAGGAAGCCGAAAAGCATTTTGCTGATTCCCGTGAATTGATAAATAAGATGATCGATGTTCTTTGGAACGGAGACAAATTTGTCTGCTATCTTGAAAAAGAAAAGAGATTTTTCAGCTCATATTCCATGTGCTCATACATTCCGATCATCCTCGGAAAAAGACTTCCGCAGGAAATTATCGATAAGCTCGCTGCCGACATCGGCGACCCGCGGAAATTCTATGACGATTTTGGATTTGCCGGAGAGAGTAAGGACAGCCCGCTGTATGAAAACAGGCTCGGCGCGTTCGCGCTCGGTATGCCGATGGCCGTAACGCAGCTTGTATTCACAGTCGGCTTGTACTGGGCAGGAAAAACGGAGCTTGCAGCAAAGAATGCCGAGAATTGGTGTGATCTGTCTATAGATTACGGCGGTCCTATCACGGACTACACAGGCAACTGCGTAAAAGACGATGATCCGAACAGAAATGTAGTATTCTCGACCGCTAAGCAATACCCGGGCGGTTATGTGTCGTGGGGTACGCCGGTATTCTTCGTGCTGGGTGAGATTTTAAACGAGCTTACTGAGAAAGGGGAATAAGATGAAAAATATGTTTGGTACAAATGAACAGTTTAATCTTGAACGCTTACCTTTCAGCGCATACGGCGCGTTCCTATCTGTATATCAGGAACTGAGCGACAAGAAAATGTATCTCTCTCTTTCCCGCGGAAATAAACCGATCGTAGACAGACCGAATCTTCTGCAGCTTCAGCCTGTATTGAACAAGCAGCCGGTAAGCTTTGTCTATGCCTGCACGCCTTCCAAGCTCACCTTAAAAGCAAAAGAAGGCACTGTGGAATTCGCTTACGAAAAAGATCCGTCTGTAATGCGAATCAGGACAAAAGGTGTCGGACTTGAAGTGTATTTCCAGCCGCGTATGCATGAGGCGGGCTGCCAGTTTGCAGACGGGGATATTGAAATCGGATTTTTCCATATTGGCAAGCTGAAGTTTTCAAAAATAGCCGGAACGATGAAAACAAACCTGAAATATAATTATCAGGAGGTAAGACCGTATCCGATGACGATCGAGCTTATCCCCGACGAGAGCTCCGGCGTTGCCGAAATGGCGATTTTTGAGTATGACTCGACCATTCCGCACAGAAACGAAGCGGAAGATTTTGATAAGGTCGTTGAAGACAAGCAGAAGGAATTTGATAATTTCTGTGCAAACTATGGTGAAGTACCGGGTGCGTACAAAGAAATGGCAAAGAAAGCGGCGTATATGGTATGGAGCTCAACGCTCGGACCGCGCGGCTCCCTTACACAGCCGCTTGTCTATATGCACAAGCTTTATATGAACAGAGCGTTCGGATGGCAGCAGTGCTTCCATGCTATGGCCATGAAAGAGAATGTGCATGAAGCGTGGAGACTGCTCACGGCCTTCTTTGATTATCAGAACGCGATCGGCGGACTTCCCGATCATGTTAGTGATCTGGCACAGATAT
>JAZRYQ010000275.1:0-3578 GCA_045600805.1 Candidatus Alloscillospira sp.
GAGTTGTTTGAAAAGCTGAGTGAGGGGCGGGAGGGCCTGTATGAATTTGTGATATCGTCAGTGCCGGAGAAAAAATCGGAGATACGGGAGTATCTTACGGAATGTGACAGAGTGGAGAATAAAATAAGATATTCCGTGATAAATACCGTGTCGTTTGAGCTGAACACGCTCGACGAAACACTGAAATCGCTTGCGGATATATTCAGATATGTAGGTCTCGGAATGATGGTGTTTGCGATCATCATGCTTGCAAACTTTATCTCGGTAAGCATAACGGACAAAACGAGGGATATAGGGATCCTGCGTGCGCTGGGCGCGGGAAGCGGAGACGTGTTCAGAATATTCTTCAGCGAGAGCGTGATAACGGCGCTTGCCTCGACGGTGTTCGGCTGCGTGCTGACGTTTGTAGGAACGATAGCGGCAAATCAAGTGATAAGGAGCAAATTCGGCACGGAAATCTCGGTAGCGCAGTTCGGAATACGGCAGGCAGCCCTATTGATCGTGATCAGCGCGTTCGTGGCGTTTGCATCGAGCTTTATCCCAATCAAGCGTTTTGCATCCAAAAAACCCGTGGAGATTATAAAGAAATAACATTTTTCTTAACATTCTTAACAATTCTTAAAAAATATTTCACAATCTCATATTGACAAAGACCGCTAATTGTGTTATTTTTTACCCAGTAGAGGAAACTCTAAAATTTTATAGGAGGAAAGACCATGAAAAAAGCACTTTCACTTATTCTTGCTCTTCTGATGGTATTCTGCCTGTTCGCTTGCGGCGAGAAGCCCGTTGACGACAAAAAGGAAGATCCTAAACAGGATACTCCCAAGCAGGAAACCGAAACAAAAGAAAGCGAACCCACACCCCCGCCTCCGGCTGGCGAAGGCAAAGCATATCCTCACTGCAATGAGGATGGCACGATCAACCTCGACAAGATAGCATACTTTGATGACGAGTATGACTACACTCAGAACGAAAAGTTCAAAGTTTGCTACATAGCTCAGCAGGGCTCCCCGCTCTATGCTATGTCCGCAGCAGCTTATGAGCACTGGGCACCGTTCTTCAACTGCGAGTGGATCCCGTTCATGAACGCAGACGGCGACAGCGACAAGTATATGACTCTTCTCCAGACTCAGCTTGACGCAGGTGTTCGCGGTTTCGTTCTTGACCCGGACAGCACGATCTTCGCAGCTTGCGCAGACCTCGTAGCAGAGTATCCCGAAGCTGCTTGGATGAGCCAGATGTCCGCTCCTCGTGACAACGAAGTCGGCGACGGCATCCCCGACGGCGGCAACATGATCAACAACTACATCGGATTCGATAACTATGATGCAGGCGCACAGCAGGCATACAAGCTCCTCGATTGGAAAGAGGAAAACTATCCTGATGTTGACTGGTCCAAAGTCGGCGTTCTCGCATTTGACTACTCCACATCTCCTCCGCTTCATATCCGCGGCCTTGCAGTTAAAGACGTTATGATCGAAGCTGGCGTTCCGGAAGATCACATCTGGATCGGCGACTGCGTTGCAGACGGACTTTCCGTACAGGCAGCTATGAACGTAGCTACACCTATCATCTCCACAAACAGCGACATCGAAGTATGGCTCGTTGGCGGCATCATCGATGACTGGGCACAGGGCGCTGCAAGCGTTCTCGCAACCAGTGGTCTTACAGATACCTCCTGCTGCGTAGCATTCGGTGGTTCCGGTCTTATCGCACAGCTCGACGGCGGTCAGTATGACTCCTTCCGTTATGCTCTGTTCACCGCACAGCTCATCATGGGCGAGCCTATCCTCGGTTCTGTTTATGCATACCTCATGGGTTGGGCAACACCTGATACGATTTATCCTTCATGGGTAAATCCGAATGACTGCGGCGTTGACGGACACACATACTCCAACGTACTTCTTCCGACATCCTGGCTGTCCAAGGATGAATACAAAGAGTACCTTGAGTGGTGCGACCTCTATGCACATGCAGACGAGTTCCCGTACGACAAGGAAGGCGTAACAGTCGATATTAATGACTTTACAGCATTCGTTGAGCCTGAGGAAGGCAAGTACGCAGCATAAGTAAACCAAACGATTAGAAAGCAGGGTGCAACAGCACCCTGCTTTTTAATTATAAAATTATAACTCGTTTTTTATACATATAAGCAATTTATATTATATATAGTGTAGCGAGTAGTTTTTATCATTATTTGTTGTACAATCTGCTGATAAATTTGTTAAGGAATTGTTAATTATGGTTGTTGACAATAGATAGATAATTAGTTAATATATAACAGAAGATTTATGTTGTGGCATTGTATCTCTCGGCTGAAAACTGCCGCACAAAATCTGAGAAGAAGATACAGGATGCGTGAAAAACCTGCATATACAAAACAGTATATGCAGAAAAACAGCAGGTCCACATTAATCAAAACAGGTAGGTGACGCACAGTAATGGAAAAATCATTGGAATTCAGGGGTATCAGCAAAACGTTCCCCGGTGTCCGCGCACTTAACGACATCAGCTTTAAAGCTAAGGGCGGACAGGTGCTTGCACTTCTTGGCGAAAACGGTGCAGGCAAATCCACGCTGCTTAAAATCATGAGCGGCGACCTCCAGGCTGACGAAGGCGGACAGATTTTCCTGAACGGCGAGGAGAAAAAATTCCCGAGCCCGCAGGAAGCTATCAAAGCCGGTATCAGCGTAATTTATCAGGAAAGACAGCTTTTCCCTGCGCTGTCTGTTATGGAGAACATCTTCCCGGATGAGCTTCCGGCAACGAAGATGGGCCTTTATGACAAACGCAAACTCTATAACGATGCAAAGGCTATCATTGATAAGTTTGGCCTTGATATCGACCCGCGCGAGAAGGTCGGTATGCTCAATGTCGCACATCAGCAGATGGTCGAGATCATGAAAGCATATCGCCGCAACAGCGACGTTATCGCATTCGACGAGCCGACGGCTCCGCTTACCGATAATGAAATCAAGATCCTCTTCAAGCTTATCGGTGAGCTCAAGGCAGAAGGTAAGGTGATCCTTTATGTATCGCACCGTATGAACGAAATTTTCGAGGTGACCGACGAAATCTTTGTTATGAAAGACGGCTGCCCGGTAAATACCTTCAAGACGGCTGAAGTAACAGAATCCGATCTTATTAAAGCAATGGTCGGACGTGATATCGGTGATACATACAAAAACCTCAAGAGAAATGACAATATCGGTGATGTCATTCTGGAAGTCAAGAACCTTAAGACGACAACTGTTAAGGACGTAAGCATCACTGTCCATAAGGGCGAGGTCGTAGGTCTTGCAGGTCTTGTCGGCGCAGGCCGTACAGAAACCGCGCGCGCTATCTTCGGCGCAGACCAGGTTCTCAGTGGTGAAATAATCTTTGAAGGCGAGCCGGTACACTTCAAAAACTGCAAGGATGCTATCGACAAGGGTATTTCCCTTTGCCCGGAAGACCGTAAGGAGCAGGGACTTGTCATGTGGCGTTCCATCAAAGAGAACATCATCATGCCCTCCATCCATAAGGTATCAGACGGCATCTTCGTAAACAAGAAGCGGGTAACAGAGCTTGCTGAT
>JAZRYQ010000276.1:0-14656 GCA_045600805.1 Candidatus Alloscillospira sp.
GGCTTTTCCGTGCAGGACGGACCGGGGATCCGCACGACGGTGTTTTTAAAGGGTTGTCCGCTCAGATGCCCGTGGTGTCACAGCCCGGAATCTCAGGAATTTCCTACTGAGCTCAACTGGATGAAGGTAAGATGCATAGGCATCGACGCGTGCGGCCTTTGTTTAGACGCATGTCCTCACGGGCTTATAACGCGCGGCGAAGAAACGACGGACGCTTTAGGTAATCCTGTTTGCTATCCGGCAGTTGACAAATCAGGCTGCGACGAGTGCGGCGCCTGCGCAAAAGCGTGCAAGGCGACTGCATTATACATGTGCGGCGATGACAAGACGCTTGACGAGATCATGCGCAGACTTCTGCATGACAAGCCGTTTTTCGACACATCGGGCGGCGGCGTTACCGTCTCCGGCGGCGAATGTCTCTGCCAGCCGGAATTTACACTTGCGCTTTTGAAGCGGTGCAAAGCCGAGGGCATACACACCGCCGTTGACACGACCGGCTTTGTAAAATGGGAAGTCATTGAGAGCGTTCTGCCGTATACGGATCTGTTCCTGTACGATTTAAAGTGCATGGATTCGGCACTTCACAAGCAGGTCATCGGCGTTCCGAACGAGCTTATTCTGGAAAACTGCCGCAAAATCGCAGAGCACGGCGGCAAAATGCAGATCCGTATTCCGACGATCCCGATGTTCAACGATTCAAAGGAGCACTTTGACAGATACGGCGAATTTCTGACGCCGATAAAAGACGCTATCGACATTGTTCAGCTTCTCCCCTATCACACGCTCGGCGTTTCAAAGCATGAACGTCTTCTGAAAAATGAGCAGATTTTCGTTGCGACACCCCCGACCGATGCGCTCATGCAGGCTCGAAAAGAGCAGCTTGAAGCTTATGGCCTGCCGGTTATGATACATTGAACTGTCGACCCCGCAGAAGAAAAATCTTCTGCGGGGTCATTGCATATTCATATCCTGTCACAGCACGATATCAAGTTTTTTCGATGAGCCGGCGACGGCGGGAAGGGAATATTCCTCTTTTAAAAGCTTTTCAAGCTTCTTTAAGTCTGCCTCCCACACCTCGCGCTCGGGTGCTTTGTAATCTTCAAACGGATACGGGCGCATCAAGGATTCGTATTTTTCCGTACCCATGCGTCTGTACGGCAAAAGCTGATACGCAACGATTTTTCCGTTAAGCTTTGTTTTTATAAATTCAGCCGTCGCGCGTATGTTTTGTTCGGAATTGTTATACCCCGACACGATAGGTGTTCTGATAACAAGCTTTTTGCCGAGCTCCACGGTCTTTTCAATATTGGACAAGATAAGCCCGTTTCCGGCTCCGGTAATCTTTTTATGTGTTTCACTATCCATATGCTTGATGTCGGTTATCACAAGGTCTGTAAATTCAAAAACGCTCTCGGCATGCTCCCACGGGACATGGAGCGCCGTTTCGACGCATGTATTTATTCCCTCGTCTTTACAGCGTTTGA
Source organism: Candidatus Alloscillospira sp. (assembly GCA_045600805.1). Taxonomy (GTDB): domain Bacteria; phylum Bacillota; class Clostridia; order Oscillospirales; family Oscillospiraceae; genus Alloscillospira. The sequence continues at coordinate 1,485 of JAZRYQ010000276.1, forward strand.
GAAGCTCGCGCGCCGCTTCCCACTGTACGAGCACTTCCCCGCCGTTCAAGGTAACGCCGCCGCCCGTGCGCGCGTAAAAATCACGGTCAGCGCGTATGATTTTCATAAGCTCGTCAAGCGTTTTTTCCTCGCCCCAGCTTTTGAGTGCGTGATTAGGGCACTCATCGGTGCATTTTAAACAGGCAAGACATGATTTTGTGAGGGATACAGAGGACAAAACGCCTTCAGGATCAAATTTTATCGGCTCGCCGTGCTCAGGACAGGCTTTAACACACCAGGAGCATTTCTGCTCTGTCACGCATTTTGATGGGTATATGCCGATTTCGCGGTACGGCTTTATCGTTTCCGGGTTCGAGCACCATAAGCAATGCAGCGTACAGCCTTTAAAGAAAATCTCTGTCCGTATTCCCGGTCCGTCATGGATCGTATAGTGCTGTATATTTGTTATGATTGCGGTATTTTTCATATCAGTCAAAAGAAAGCGACGTTCTGCCGATGATATCATCCTGCAGTGCACGGTTTAATTCCACAAAATACGCCGAATAGCCTGCTACGCGCACAAGAAGGTCACGGTAATCCTCCGGATGCTTCTGCGCATTTATGAGTGTTTCCTGATTTGCGACCGTGAACTGACTGTGCATCCCCTTGCGGCTTATATATTCCTCCATGAGCGCGATAAATGCTTCGCGTCCCGTATCGCCGACGAGCGTATTCGGTGAGAATTTCCAGTTTAAAAGTGTTCCGTTCGTTGCTCTTGCGTGGTCAAGCTTTGTGACAGAGCGGCAAATCGCGAGCGGGCCGGATACATCGTGAGAACAACATTTTGTGTGTACGGCTCCCATGCAGTCCGAAACAGGCTCAAAAGCTTTTCTTCCCTCCACGGATGCCCATTGATTCTGCCCGTGCGCAACATTGACCGTGACGGAATAAGCGCCCGGCTGGAAAAATCCGCCGTGTGCGTTTTCTCTGTGCTCAATATGGCTGCACCATGTATCCATAGCGAATTTGGCAAGTGAATCTGCGTAATCATCGTCATTTCCGTAATGATGTACACGGTCGGAGTTCACATACGCATACAGCGCCTCGTAACCCTCCCAGTTGGCTTTCACAGCGTCTAAAAGTTCTTTTCCCGTGACGCGCTTTTCGTCAAAAACGAGCTGCTTTATCGTGGCAAGTCCGTCACCTGCCGTGCCGATACCGACACCCTGCGGGCCTGTGAAATTATACTTTGTTCCGCCCATTGTAACGTCTTTTCCGTTTTCGATGCACTTATCCATAAGAATGGACAGAAACGGGAGCGGGCGCACTTTCTGATGCGCTATATCCACGGCGTTTAAAACGGCAACGAGCCTGTCACACCAATACTCCATCTGTTTATCATAAGCATCCAGCACTTCATCAAAGCTCTTCATATTTTCAAGTGAGCCTGTTTTCAGTCCGAGCTGTGAGCCTATCCCTGCACATTTACTGTATCTCGGGCAGATTTTCGAGCAGTTATAGCATTTTCCGTCATTTATCGCAAGCTCCAAAACGCGGGCGATGTTCATGTGTCCGCAGTCCTTCCAGCCGTAGCTTTTTCCCGAAACATCCGGCTCAACGCAGCCGACGACCTGGTAATTTCTCGCGTCACGGAGCTCGACATTCGATGTGAGCATACTCGGAATTGCAACATCATCATTAAAGATCTTCGGCTCACCCGTACCCATACGTATCACATTTGCGACCTTGACCTTCAGCTTGCGCGGCGTTCCGGAATGCATACGGACAGCCAGCCACGGACACGGAAGTCGTGTATGGACATGGGCGTCAAGCGCCATAAAAGTAAGCTCGTTTGTTGCGTCGAAGCCGTCTTCGTCAATGCCGCCGACGGTGAGGGACGGACCGCCGATGCCGCCGTTTCCGAAAGTTTTGATCAGTACGTGATTGCGCAGCTTATTCAAATCCCATATTTTGATATAGAAGTTCTCGATAAGCTCCTGCATATCCTCGCGTGCGGCGATCCCGTTTTCGATATCATGCTTATAAAACGGGTACATATACCTGTCAAATCTGCCGTAGCTTATTGAATGCCCGTTGCACTCGATATGTATCATGCAGTTAGAAAGATGAACAAGTAAATGCGCCTGCCAGAAGGTTTCCGGCGGATTTTTTGAGATAAACGCAAGATTTTCCGAAAGCTTTATAAGCTCTCCTTTTCTCTTTTCGTTTTTCTCCGTTCTGCTCTGTTCAAGCGCAAGCGCTGAATAGCGCATAATATGCCTTTGCGCAGCGGCGCATGTGATCTCCGCTGCTTTTAAAAATGTACGTTTTTCAATATCCGCCGGCTTTGTCAAATCAAGACCGGACAGCTTATCGGCAATCATTTTTTCGATCCCGCCGTAACCGAGCGAGAAAAGCCTGTCATAATCGAGCCCCAAATGTCCCGCTCCGCAGAAAATATACGCATCCGCAAAGAACACGCCTTTTCCGGCATGACTTCCTTTGAGCTCATTATCCGTAAGCAGCGCGTTTGCCATATCCTCGACCGTGTTTCCGTGCCAATAGCCGCGCAGCGCCTCCAAACGGTTTTGTGTATCTGCGTCGTACGAAAAATAGTCGTGTGTTCGCTGTTCCGAATAATCCATGAGCCCGTCGCGCATTTCGTCAACTACCCAGTCAAGCCCGAATTCCGGATGTACGGGAGCACCCTTTTTATCACAGCCGAGCGTTCCGACGATGAGCTCATCAGGGTAAATGAAAATCGGTGTATTGTCAAGCGTTTCGGCAATACCGTAGGCACATTTGAGTATCTGCGGCTCACCGGAATGGTCTTTATACGCACGCGAGACAAGCTCGGCTCTGTCCGGCGCGACAAAGCCGTTCGTCGTCTTTTTCGTGACGGAAAGAATTCTGTTTATTCTGTCAAACGGTGACGGATCCGGCGTATTGCCCGATATGGCAACACCCCATTCCTTATCCCACGGCTCGATCGCCTCGGGATGCGTGTCAATTAAATTCGCGTATCTATATGCGTCCGGGTTTTGCGCGATATTGATTTCACTCGTGAATTTTTCCATTCTCCACCTCAAAATCAGTCAAAGGACAGTTCCGTTCTGCCGATAAGGTCGTTCTGAAGCTCGGTGGAGAGCTCCACAAAGTATGCCGAATAGCCTGCTATTCTGACAAGCAGGTCTTTATATTCCTCGGGCTTTTTCTGCGCTTCGAGCATCATTTCACGGCCGACGATACTGAACTGGCTCTGCATACCGTTGTGCTCAAAATAGGTGTCCATCAGTCCGATGAGATTATCTCTTCCTGTGACACCCGATACGGCAGTCGGAGAGAATTTCCAGTTTAAGATGATACCGTTTCCGATTCTCGGATGGTCAAGCTTAGCAGCAGACAGGGCAACGGCCGTCGGGCCACATGTGTCATGTGAGCAACACTGCGTATGAACAGGGCCGAGACAGTCCGATACAGGCTCATACGCCTTGCGTCCGTCCGGTGTTGCGGCTGTGACCGTTCCGTGCATGACGTTGTTCGTAACTGAAAATACGCCCGGCATATACTCGCCGCCGTGCGGGGTCGGTTTATGCTCGATGTTTTTGCAGTATGTTGCCATAACATAATGAGCTATCTCATCTGCGTAATCATCATTATTGCCGTAATGATGTACCCTGTCAGAGTTGACGTATGCATACAGCGGCTCATAGCCCTCCCAGTTTGCTTTGAGCGCGTTCAGGAGTTCTGTACCCGTCACGCGTTTTTCATCGAACACGATCTGTTTTACGGCCGTAAGAGAATCCGCTGCCGTGCCGATGCCGACGCCCTGCGGACCGGAATGATTGTAAACGGCGCCGCCCTGCGTGATGTCTTTTCCCTTTTCGATACAGCCGTCAACAAGTAAACTCAGATACGGGAGCGGCTTTAATCTCTGCTGGGCAAGGTCGATCTTATTTATCATGGAGATCATCTTGCCGCACCAGTATTCCATCTGTATCTCAAACGATTTTTTCACATCGTCAAAGCTTTCAAATGTGTCAAGTCCGCCGGAATCGGGGCCGAGCGAAAGGCCCGCTCCTGCGCATTTATGATATCTTTCGCACTGATCGGAGCAGTCAATGCATCTGCCGTGATTGAGCGCAAGCTGCGTCGTTTTGGCAAGGTTGAACGAGCCGGAGTCATGCCAGCCGTATGTTTTGCCCGGAATTGCCGGCTCAACACAGCCGACGCCGACGTAATTGCGTGCTTCCTCGAGAGGTTTGCCGTAACGCATGAGCGATTCGATCATCGGCGCGTCATTGAATATTTTCGGCTCGCCGGTACCGATTCTGATGACGTTGAATGTCTTGATCTTAAATTCCTTCGGTGTATTCTCGTGCAGTCGTACGCCCATCCACGGATTCGGTATTCTCGTATGCGCATGCGCGTCGAGCACCATATAGCTTACATCATTTGTGATGTCGTTTCCGTTTTCGTCAACGCCGCCGACATCAAGCGCCGTACCGCCCATGATCGTCCCGCTTGAAAACGTGATTGCCGCGGTGTCACGTATTTTTCTGAGCTCGTGCATTTTGACGAATGCATGTTCGATAAGCTCCTGCATCTGCTCGCGCGTCAGGATACCGTTTTCGATGCTGTATTTATAATACGGATAAAATGTCGTATCAAATCTGCCGTAGGTGACGCTGTGGCCGTTTGACTCGGCAATGATCATATTCGTCGCGATATGCCAAAGCTGTATCGCCTCCCAGAAATCGCGTGCAGGCCCTTCCGCTACCTGCAAACAGTTCGACGCGATGCGCTCAAGCTCTGCTTTTCTTATCTCATCTTTCTCAATAAGCGCTTTTTCCCGGGCAAGAAGTCCATAACGTCTTATATACGTGGAGGCGCCCTCTATCGTGATAAGCTCAGCTTTGTAAAACTCGCCTTTTTTGATATCCTCGGGATTTTGCGCGTCAAGCTCCGCCATTTTCTCCAGAATGCGTGCTCTCATTCCGCCGAAGCCCTCCGAGAGAAGTCTCGGATAATTTGCCGTGACATGGCCGACACCGGCATACATGAAAAGGCTTTCCAGCGCGATGCACTTTCCGAGATGGGAGCCCTTGAGCTCATCCTCGTCATAGGACGCTATCGCTGCTTCGGAAACGGTTTTCCCCTTCCAATAGTCCTGAATGGAGTAAATATCATGGATAACATCCTGCGAAACAACATATCTGTCATTTTTTCGTTTATCCATCGGGCGCTCACGGAATTCCTCCACAAGCCAGTCAATGGAAAATTCGGGATATACGGGCGCTGCGTTCGGCGGCGCGACAAGCTCTCCGACGATAAGCTCATCATCCCATATATTGATTTTTACGCGGCTGTACAGTTCTCTGAGCGTCATAGCCCATTTGATATTCTGCGGGTACATGGCATACTTTCTGTCACATTCCGTAACGATGAGGGCGCGCTGTGAATCTGCCGTACTGTCAAGATTTTTTACCCAGTCGAGCATTTTATTGATTCTCGGGAACGGGGACGGATTCTGTGTAAGTCCCGAAATGCCGACGCCCCAGACGCGGTCATACGGCTCTACGGCAAGCGGTGCGTCAGGTCCGTTGTTGTAATACTTTTTATCGAACATAGTATTCACCTCATACTAATTTATTTACAAGTGTACCGATATTTTCGATTTCCACTTCCACGGTATCACCCGGTTTCAGCCATACGCGCGTGCCTTTCTTCATACCTAAAATAACGCCTGCCGGCGTGCCGGTATATATCAGGTCGCCCGCGTCAAGTCTGAAATATCTGGATGCATTGGCAACGAGCTGGCGGCAGGAGAAGATCATATCGGACGTATCCCCTGTCTGCCGGATTTTGCCGTTTACGCGCGTGATGATCGCGTTTGAGTTTTCGGGCTCAAATTCATCCTTTGTGACGATGATCGGCCCTGTCGGTGCAAAATTCGGCATTGATTTTCCGGCAAGCCATTGATTGGATAAAAACTGGCAGTCACGCGCGGATAAATCGTTTCCGACCGTATAGCCGAAAATATAATCATCGGCATTTTCCGCTTCAATATGACGGCACGTTTTGCCGATCACGATAACAAGCTCACCCTCATAATCATAGCATCTCTGCCACGGCGGAAGCTCTACCGGTGTACCGGTCGGGCAGAGGCTGTCATTGAACTTTGAAAAATAAATCGGGTCCTTCGGTACTTCTCCGCCCGTTTCAACGGCGTGACTGTAATAATTCAGACCTATGCACAAAAGCTTTTGCGCATCCGTAACATTGGCAAATTCGACATCGTCAAGCGTTTTTCCCGTATATTGCGCATCTTCGCCGTGCATAAGATCCGCAAGCGAATTTTCAAGCGGATAGTATTTTCCGTTTTTGAATTCTGCGGTTTTAATGACGCCGTCATCATAAAATCTTGTTAATTTCATTCGTTTCTTCCTTTCGGCACGCCTCCGGCTGTCACGCCCCAGGACGGTCTGAGCGTCAGAAGCTCCGCGATCTGCGTATTTGTGAGCGGTCTTTCAAGCCCCATCATGCGCAGATTCATGGCTATCTGCGCGTTGTATTCTATACTTTCAAGTCTGTAAAACGCATGAATCACATCGGCTGCCCATGCCGTCGCGCCGTGGTGCTCCAACAAAACGCCGTTATAATCCCTGCAGAACGGCACGACGCTGTCGGCAAGCGCCTGTGAACCGGGCATGGCATACGGCGCCACGGGAATAACGCCCAAAAGCACTGCCGTTTCCTGCAAATACGCCGTGTCAAGAGGTATTCCCGCTGAGGCAAAACTCGTTGCTATCGGCGGGTGCGAATGCACTATGCCGCCGACCTCGGGATTGTTTTTATATATCGCAAGGTGCATTTTAAGCTCCGACGACGGCTTCATTTTTCCGGCGATCCGATTCCCGTCAAGATCTGTTCGGACGAGCATTTCTTCCGTCATGAATCCCTTTGATACTCCCGACGGCGTTGCGATAACTTCATTTTCACCGACACGCGCTGAAATATTGCCGTCGTTGGCATTTGCAAAGCCTCGAGCATACATGCGCCGTCCGACCTCGAGTATATCGCGTATCGCCTGTTTTTCATCCATGATCATCACTGTCACCCTTATTTGAAAAGTTTTGCAAGGCTCTCGGTATACGGTGCGCGGCATATTCCCTTTTCCGTAACGATCGCCGTTATGAGCTCTGCGTCCGTCACGTCAAATGCCGGATTGTAGCATTTGACCTCATCGAGCGCCATATTCTTTTCAAAGAATTTCGTTTTGATTTCATCCGGTTTTCTCTGCTCGATTTTTATATCTTTCCCGGTCGCACAGGAAAAATCTATCGTTGATGACGGGCAGAAAACGTAAAATGGGATACCGTAATGCTTTGCCAATATCGCAACGCCGGAGGAGCCTATCTTATTTGCCGTATCGCCGTTTGCCGCAACGCGGTCACAGCCGATAAAGCACGCATCGACTTTTCCCTCGCGCATGACGATGCTTGCCATATTGTCGCATATAAGGGTACAGTCAACTCCGGCTTTTGTGAGCTCGTATGTCGTAAGTCTTGCACCCTGCAAAAGCGGTCTCGTTTCATCTACCCAGCAGTGGAATTCATACCCGCGCTCTTTTCCGAGAAGGATAGGGCCGAGGCCGGGCGATGTGGCAAGCGGACCTGCGTTGCAGTGCGTGAGTATCCCGAAGCCGTTCTTCACAAGCTCAAGTCCGTATTCCGATATCGTGTAAAGTCTTTGCAGATCCTCCTCGTGGATTTTAATTGACTCCGCTTTGAGAACTTCAAGAAGCTCCGGAATAGATTTATCCGCATTGTCACGCGCGCATTTTGCCATGCGTTCGAGCATCGTATGCAGGTTGACGGCTGTCGGGCGGGAGGAATCAAGGTATTCCTTGTTTTTGATAAGCTCCGCATAAAACGGCTCGAATTCCGTTTCCTTTGTTTGGAGGGCAAGGACATATAAAGCATATGCCGCGAAAATGCCGATCGTCGGTGCGCCGCGCACGCGAAGAGAGTATATCGCCTCCCACAGGTCCTCTGCTTTATCAAGCGTCAGATAAACCGTTTCGTTGGGAAGAAGCGTCTGGTCCAAAAGTACGACGGCTTTTCCGTCTGACGAAAGATGAACATGGTCTATATCATTAACATTTACAGAAATCATTGCATATTCCTCCACAGTATTTATATTTATACATAGTTATTTTACCATAAAAAGCTTTTTATGTCTATATTGAAGTGCGAAGTTATATATGCTAAAATTGAATCGATGCGAGGTGATATCCATGGAAAAATGTATGCTTTGTCCGCGAAAATGCGGAGCAGACCGCGAAAACGCCTCCGGCGTGTGTTCATCCGGAGTGGAGCCGAAAATCGCGCGTGCCGCTCTTCATTTCTGGGAAGAACCGGTCATATCGGGTAAACGCGGAAGCGGCACTGTTTTTTTCTCGGGGTGCAGTTTAAAATGTGTATTCTGTCAGAATCATGATATCTCGGCAGGCAATTTCGGAAAAACGGTTTCCGTTTCACGGCTGCGTGAAATATACTCCGAGCTAATCGCCAAAGGAGCACACAACATAAATCTCGTCAATCCGACGCACTGGGCAGACGCGATACTTGCCTCGCTTGAAACGGCGCTTCCCGTCCCCGTCGTTTACAACACAGGAGGCTATGACAGCGTGGAAACACTGAAGCGCTTTGAGGGAAAAATCAATATTTATCTTCCCGATATGAAATACGCGCTGAACAATATCGCCGCAAAATACTCAAAAGCCGCGGATTACCCGGATATCGCAAAAGCCGCTATATCTGAAATGTTCCGTCAGACAGGCTCGTATGAGATCGATGCTGACGGCATCATGCGCCGCGGCGTAATAATCCGTCATCTCATTTTGCCGGATAACCTTGAAAACACATGCAGAGTGATCGACTGGGTCGAAAAAACGTTTTCTCCCGGGCAGGTGCTGTTTTCGCTGATGAGTCAGTATACGCCCGCGGGCGATATTGAAAAATATCCGGAGCTCGGGCGCAGGCTCACGCAGGAAGAATACGCCGCTGCGTATGATTACCTGGCTGAATCGGATATCGAGGATGGATTTTTTCAGGAATTATCCTCTGCAAAAGAGGAATTCATTCCTCCGTTTGACCTTGAGGGCGTATGAGCGCACCGTTATTACTTAAAATTCAAAGGTGGTTTTACCGTGAAATTCCGTATTGTAACGCTCGGCTGTAAAGTGAATCAGTTTGAATCGCAGGGCATTGAACAGATGCTTTTGTCACGCGGTCATACCCGCTGTGACGATGCGCCCGACGTGATAATCATAAACACCTGCGCCGTGACAGGCGAAAGCGGGCGAAAATCGCGCCAAACGGTGCGCCATGAAAGTGCCGCAAATCCCGAAGCGCTTATCGCCGTCTGCGGATGTTACAGTCAGACAGGCGGAGACGAGCTTGATACGCTCCACGCCGATCTGCTTTCCGGAAGCGGCTCACGTTTACAATTCATTGACGACCTCGAGTGTGTTTTTGAAGAAAAGCAAAAAATGAAAACGCTTGACGACCCTATGAAGCGTTCTGCCTTTGAGGTTTTGCCGGCAGGTCCCTGCGACGGACGCACACGCGCTATGATGAAAATTCAGGACGGCTGCTCCAATTTCTGCACATACTGCATCATCCCTTATGCCCGTGGTCCCGTGCGTTCGATGAGCATTGCCGATATCAAAGCGCAGGCAGCGTCATTGCGTGACGAGGGATACCGCGAAATCGTCGTGACCGGAATCGAAATTTCCTCATACGGCAAGGATTTTAAAAACGGCACGTCGCTTATTGACGCACTCGAAGCAATATCCGAAGCCGCCCCCGGTGTGCGTATCCATCTCGGAAGCTTGGAGCCGCGAACGGCAAGCGAGGAATTCTGCGCAAAACTTGCAGAAATTCCCGATATCTGTCCGCATTTTCATCTTTCTCTGCAAAGCGGCTGTGACGCGACGCTCAAGCGCATGAACCGCAAATACGACACGGAAAAATTCTATGAGGTCGTATCGCGTCTGCGAAGGTATTTTGAAAACTGCGGCATCACGACCGATCTGATCACGGGCTTTCCCGGTGAGACTGTGGAGGAATTTACGCAGACGCTTCTCTTCATCGAAAAGTGCGATTTCTCGGCAATGCACATTTTTCCTTATTCCGTTCGCCCCGGAACACCGGCTGAGAAAATGGACGGGCAGTTAAACAGATCCGTCAAAAAAGCGAGGGCAAATACAGCTATAAAATCAGCCGCCGCGATGACGGAGAAGTATCTCGACGCGCAAATCGGCAGAACGCTCAATGTGCTTTTTGAAACGGAGCAGGACGGCGTATTCTGCGGGCACAGTGAAAACTACGTTGAGGTATGTGCAAAAGGTCATGCGCTGCGCGGCAAAGTAAAAACGGTATTGATAAATTCCCGTGTGAATGACACACTTATCGGTGAAATTACAAATTAACTGTTTGACATTACCGTAATAAAGTAGTATAATATAATTTAATTTCAATTTTACTTGAAATATTAATTTTTAAGAAGGTGTACATTATGACAAAAGACCGTATCTTCAATTTTTCCGCAGGACCGTCCATGCTTCCCCTTTCCGTACTGGAAAAGGCCGCTTCCGAGATGACGAATTTCTGCGGCTCAGGCATGTCCGTTATGGAGATGAGTCATCGAAGTAAGGTCTTTCAGTCTATTTTCGATGAGACAAAGGCAAACCTCAAACGCATTTTCCATGTACCGGACACGCACGAAATTCTGTTCATGCAGGGCGGCGCAACATTCCAGTTTGCGGCAACAGCCTTGAATCTCATCGGCAAAACGGGCAAAGCAGACTACGCGATCACCGGTAATTTCTCAAAAATCGCTGCAAAAGAAGCGGCAAAATACGGGGAGATCAACATAGCGTATGATACGTCCGACAGAAATCACACATATATTCCCGCGCAGGAGGACTTAAAGCTCTCTTCCGACGCCTCCTATTTCCATTACTGCGCAAACAACACGATTTACGGCACGGAATGGAAATACGTCCCGGAAACAGGTGACGTTCCCCTTGTCTGTGATATGTCCTCGAATTTCCTTTCAAAGCCCGTTGATGTCTCAAAATACGGCATCATTTACGGCGGCGTCCAGAAAAACATGGCTCCCGCGGGGATGGCCGTCGTTGTCATCGACAAGGCTCTTGCCGGCAGCGAGCTTCCGTACACACCGAAGATTATGTCCTACAAAATCACGATCGACAAGGACAGCATGGATAACACCCCTCCCTGCTACACGATTTATATGCTCGGTCTTGTTCTCAAATGGCTTGACGAGCAGGGCGGCGTGGAAGGCATGGAGAAGATCAAATCCAAAAAAGCCACCATACTCTATGATTATCTTGACAACAGTAAGCTCTTTATCCCGATTGCCGATAAAGCCGCGCGTTCCGACATGAATGTGACATTCAGAACAGGCAGCGACGAGCTTGACGCAAAATTCGTAAAAGAAGCAACGGAAGCAGGCTTTGTCAACCTCAAAGGTCACAGACTTGCCGGCGGTATGAGAGCATCCATATACAACGCGATGCCGATGGAGGGCGTTGAAAAGCTGGCGGACTTCATGGCCGCGTTTGAAAAGAACAATTAAGGTGGTAAATTATGTATAAAGTCAAAACTTTAAATAAAATTTCGAAAATCGGTCTGAATGCTTTTTCGGACAATTATGAATACGGCGACGAGCTGGCAGGCGCGGAAGCTATCCTTGTCCGCTCCGCTAAAATGCACGACATGCAGTTTGATAAAGAGCTTCTCTGTATTGCCCGTGCCGGCGCCGGAACAAACAATATTCCGTGTGACCGCTGTGCCGAGGAAGGCATCGTCGTTTTCAATACGCCGGGTGCAAACGCAAATTCCGTCAAGGAGCTTGTCATCGGTGCGCTCGTGCTTGCCTCACGCGATGTTGCGGGCGGTATAAAATGGGTCGATTCGATCGCCTCCGAGGGCGATGTTGCCGCGAAGGTCGAAAAGGGCAAAAGCGCTTTTGTCGGTCCTGAACTGTTGGGAAAATCTCTCGGTGTTATCGGTCTCGGCGCTATCGGCGCGAGAATCGCCAATGACGCCATATCCCTCGGCATGAAGGTTTACGGCTACGACCCGTATCTGTCTGTTGACGCGGCATGGGGCTTGTCAGCCGGTGTTATCCACGCAACGGATCTTGACACGCTGTTTGCAAATTCCGATTATATCACGATCCATGTCCCGTACATGGAGGCAACAAAGCATACAATAAACGCGGATGCTATCGCAAAGATGAAAGACGGCGTTCGCATCATAAATCTTGCGCGCGCCGAGCTTGTTGACGATGACGCGATGCTTGAAGCCCTCAAACGCGGTAAAGTCGCAAGATATATTACGGACTTCCCGAACGACAAGACGGCGGGCGTTTCCGGTATCGTTGCTATCCCCCACCTCGGTGCGTCAACTCCCGAAAGCGAAGACAACTGCGCTGTCATGGCGGCAAACGAGATCATGGAGTATCTTGAAAACGGCAATATCACAAATTCCGTCAATTTCCCGAAGGTCGTGCTTCCGCGTTCCGGTTTCCCGAGGATTTGCATCATTCACAAAAACATTCCTGAAATGATCGCAAAAATCACCTCCGCGCTGTCCTCCAAGGGCGTGAACATTGAGCACATGGTAAACGCCGGTAAAAAATCCGTCGCGTACACGATCCTCGATGTAAACGAAGTTCCCGAAAACGCTGACAAAGCCATCGCCGCGATCGAAGGCGTTATAAGAGCGAGAGTTATTTTGTAAGTATAAAAAACAGACAGCTTCCGGTTTTTAATCTCCTGATAACCAAAAAAGCGGCGTTTGAATATCTAAACATAAGCGGTACTCGACTTTGAAAGCAGAGTACCGCTTTTTGCTGTGAAAAATCGCGAATTTATGTTATAATTTATTTAAACAGGCAAACATTCGTCTGAAAATCTTGTCTTAACAGATGAAAGGCCTTCCAGTTCATCAGAGAGGAGGAGCGGCATGGAGGACGAGCAAATAATCGAGCTGTACTGGCAAAGAGATGAGCAGGCCATTGCGGAGACAGCCAAAAAACACGGGGCTTTTTGTCACGGGATTGCAAAGAACATTTTGTCCATAGAGGAGGATGCC
>JAZRYQ010000277.1:0-2090 GCA_045600805.1 Candidatus Alloscillospira sp.
GCGATATATCAATGACTGACGCATCGGAAATTTCGGCAAGGCTTTTTGCGGCAAGCGTCAACACTTCGAAAATACAGAAATCATCGACATTGCCTATACATTCAAGCCCAACCTGACGAATTTCACGGTATGAGCGCGCGCCCTTCGGCACACGGTACACATTTTCATCATAATACAGCTTGGTCATCTCTGCTTTATCGGCTTCAAGGCTTTTGATGATGGATAGTGTGACATCAGGCTTCATGGCGAGAAGCCGACCGTTTAAATCCGTGAAAGTAATGATATTGTCCGATATGAGAAAATCCTTGTTTTTGATATACAGGTCGTATTCCTCAAATTTGTTCATTTTGAAAATAGAATACCCGTATTCGCTGTAAAGTCTGCGCAGGGTAAACGCTGCGAGCTCATCATTCATAAGTCCCGGGATATCAAGCTTCATCATTTTATCCCTTTCATTTTGTTGATTATTTTGGTATAACCGTCTTTCCCGTACAGGTAGCATTTGTTCACACGGCATATTGTTGACGTGCTGGCACCTGTTTCGGCAAAGATCTCCTGATACTTTTTGCCATCGTCAAGCAAGAACGCCACATCAAGCCGCTGCGATAAATCTTTGAGCTCTTTTACCGTGCACAGATCTTCAAAAAAATCATAGCACTCTTCGAGCGTTTCAAGATTTAAAATTGCCCTGAACAGTCTGTCGGTCGATTCGGAATGTATATCCATAACGCACCGCCTTAAATTTTATTACTGCGCTATGATAACACATTAACACGTTAAAGTCAATACTCCTCATTGCATTTCGATTTTAAATCTTCTGCTGATTTTTCTGATTTTCAGAATTGAGCTCAGATAAGCGTTGCTTGATGATTTTACATACTCGGAAAACTCGGACTTATCAATATAGTATTTCCTTCCCCACGACGAAACCGTAAGTGTTTTATCATCCATTGCCGTGACTGTCATATAATGCGCTCTGCAGGACGATGCTTTTTCACTGTTTGCATCGTATAAGTTCAGTCTGTCCCGCTTCCACACCCTCGGAAAATCGGGACCGGCAGATATGATAACAGGCAGGTCATCCTCAAGCATTTTCGCAATTTCTGTAAACAGCCGCTTTGACGGAACATACCAGGACGCTGCAAGGTCGATGCCGTGTGTAACAAAATACGCATTGACGCCGATACTGAGTTCAATGCCGTTTATACCGAAATACGGTATGATAGGCAGATAACGCTTTTTGAGCAGTTCGCATATGTTCATATAATCTGTTTTCGATATACTCTTCCCGGTGGTTTCGAGGTTCGGTACGAGATTTTTATATACCAGCAGATTTGCAACGGCAATAACGCCGCAGCCGTATCCGCGCATAGTATTGTCCTTCCAAAAGTTTTGGTTACCGCCGTAAGAAATTTGCGCGTCGTCAATAACCTGTATCAAATCTCTTTTCAGTCTGATATCCGACATAATACTCCCTCTGTTAATTCAGCGTGCCGATAAGCACGCTGAAAATCATCAATACGTCACGCAGCCGCTCATGGCAATGACCGCAACATACGTTCTGCCCGGTAAATAGCGGATCTCACTGCCGTCTGAAAACGTATATACAAACTGTGAATCTTCGTTTTCGCGTGTCCATGTGATCTCCGCGCATTTTCCGCCGCATATAAACCAGCCCTTACCGCTGCCGTCAAGCTCCATATCCTGATGGCCTTTTGAATCAACGGTTTCAACACTTGTCTGAACAATGACTATATTGCTGAAATCTATACTTTCTTTATTGTTGCCGTCGCAATATGTCTTTCCGTATTGCTCTGCCGTGTATTTTCCCGTATCGGGAGAGTAGGAAAAGGATGTTGTTTTTCCGGCGCTGCTGAAGGTGATGACGGCATTTTCGGCATCCGCTCCCGTAAATTCCGGTGTATCGGAGAATTCCATATTGCATTCATATCCGTCATAGTGGTCAAGGCTGAATTCAGTCTGTTTTCCAAGATAATCCTGTATGGATGAAGAATAACAGCATAAGCTGTGTTCAAAGCCCATGTTTGCGCGTCTGTATTCGTCTCTGTAAAACAGGTCGCCGAGGAGCA
>JAZRYQ010000278.1:0-4921 GCA_045600805.1 Candidatus Alloscillospira sp.
ATATATTATCTGCATATAATACCATTAATAATTTAATCATATATGATGCTGTATGTCAACAGATTAATTAATACTTTAAAAATATGAAAGGATGTTGTATACTGATAAAAAACCATTTGGAGGAAAGAAAATTGAACGGATTTCCCGAAGTGACCGAAGCGGACATGAGAAAAACCGTGACGGAATACATTGAATATATCACAAAAACAAGAACTGACACACTCAACGCAATTTTTACGCCCGAGATCATTGCCTGTGATCCCGAAACGCCGCGCCTTACGATCTGTTTCCCGATAACGGAAAACATGCAGAATACATCCGGCATGGCACACGGCGGCGTTATCATGACGGCGTATGATATAACGATGGGCACGCTGTCGCGCTTTTTCCAGCACGGCAGAATGTCCCCGACGCTCACGATGACGATAGATTTTATCAAACCCGTCAAGGCGGGCGAAAGATTTCTCGTCACGGTAAAGCCCGTGGCGATACAGAAGCACACGATCGATTATGAATGTACGGGAGCAATCGAGAGCGAGCCGGATGTGCTCGTAAACAAATGCACAGGCAGATTCTTTATACACGATGCGATAGATGAAAAATTTTTCACGAAATAGGGAACTTTTTTAAATTCAACACGTCATATAAGTGAAAACAACATAAGGAGGAAAAAATATGAAGACAAAGAAAATTTTATCCGCATTGCTTGCTTTTATACTCGTTTCAACGCTTTTATGCTCGTGCGGCGCAAAATCGGATTCCCCGAAAGAAGCTATGGATATGGTGGCTACCGAAAGCTACTCAGGAGATTATCGCTATTCTGATAACAATTACGAGGATCATAAGTACGGCGAGCCTGCGGCAGAGGAACCGATGGCTGCGCCGGATTACATGTATGAGCAAGAAGGCTCAAAGGCGCTGATCGCCGATGGCAGCAAAAAACAGAACAGTCTTTCCGAGAAAATCATCCATACAGCATGGGTGACAGCGGAAACAACCGAGTTTGACAGCAGCATTGACACAGTCTATGATATTCTTAATAAATACGATGCGTTTCTCGAGAGCTTATATATAAGCGGGAAATCGTATTCCGAGACATATTACGGCTATCAGAGTTACCGATACGCAAACTTTACGATACGTGTTCCGAAAGAGAACTATGCTGCACTGACCTCCTCCATCGACGAGGTGGGTATCGTTCTTGAAACAAACAGCACGATAGAAAATATCACGGCGCAGTACACTGACGTGGAATCAAGGCTCAAAACATACAGGACAGAGGAAGAACGCCTGCGTGAAATGCTTGCGAAAGCGGAAACCGTGGAGGATATGATAACTGTCGAATCCCGTCTTTCCGAGGTGACATATCAGATAGAAAGCATGACCTCTCAACTCAAAAACTGGGACAACAGGGTAGATTACTGCACCGTACATCTGACGGTAAACGAAGTGAAAGAGCTCTCAGAGCAGGTCGAATTGCAAAGAACATACTGGGAAGAAATGCGTGACGGACTGCGTTCAAGCCTGAAAGCTGTCGGCCGCGGCTTCAAAAACTTCTTTATGTGGCTTGTGACGAATCTGCCGCAAATAGGCGTGTTCCTTGTTTTTGCCGCAATCTTTGTCGTTGTCATCGTGATCGCGGTAAAGGGCGGAAATAAGCGCAAAGCAAAGAAAAAACAGAAAGTCGAAACAAAAACAGAAGAAAACGAAGTAAACAAAGAATAAGCGGAAAACGGACGGCTGAAAACAGACGTCCGTTTTAACTGTATACAAAGTCTCACAGAGTTACTTCGCAAAGCAGAGGAATAAAGCCGGATTTGTTTTTGCGGCAGCTTTGCCGCCGCGAAAACACCCTGAGGCAAGCGCAGCTTGCCCTCGCGCCGACCAAAGAGGGCAAAGCCCGATGCGATGGAGCGCGAGTTTTTTCGCCGGCAAAGTCCACTTTGTCGGCGATTTGAAACAGACGTCCGTTTCCTGTTGACGAAACAAGGTGTATATTATATAATCAACTCACTAAACCATAAAATCGTATCAGGAGTGATAAGCATGATATACTCAACGGAAGTTCAGAATATGTGCCCTGTCGCCAAGGGCGCGTATCACGGTCCGGCGCCCATACCGGAAGAGGGAAAATGGGTGCAGGCGAAAGAAATCACGGATATTTCCGGCCTTACGCATGGCGTGGGCTGGTGTGCGCCGCAGCAGGGAGCGTGCAAGCTCACGCTGAACGTCAAAAACGGCATCATCGAGGAAGCTCTTGTCGAAACGATCGGATGCTCCGGCATGACACATTCGGCGGCGATGGCGTCGGAGATCCTCATCGGCAAAACGATCCTTGAAGCGCTGAACACTGACCTTGTGTGCGACGCGATAAACACCGCGATGCGCGAGCTGTTTTTGCAGATCGTTTACGGCAGAAGCCAGACGGCATTTTCGGAAGACGGTCTGCCCATCGGCGGAGGGCTTGAAGACCTCGGAAAAGGTCTTCGCTCTCAGATAGGAACGATGTATGCGACAAACGCGAAGGGCCCGCGTTATCTTGAGCTGACCGAAGGATATGTAACACGTCTTGCGCTCAACGAGGATAACGAGATCATCGGGTATGAATTCGTAAACCTCGGCAAGATGATGGAATCCGTCAAAAAAGGCATTGACGCAAACGAGGCGCTTCAAAAGGCAAAAGGTCACTACGGACAGTTTGACGATGCCGCGAAATACATAGACCCGCGTCAGGAATAAGGAGGACGGAAAAATGGCTTTGTTTGAAAGTTACGAAAGAAGAATTGACAAAATCAATGCCGTTCTCGCCGAATACGGTATCGAAAGTGTTGAACAGTGCCGTGAGATATGCAATGCGCACGGCTTTGATCCGTATGATATCGTCAAGGGCATCCAGCCGATAGCGTTTGAAAACGCAGGCTGGGCGTACACTGTCGGCGCGGCTATCGCCATCAAAAAGGGCGTAAAAACAGCAGCCGAAGCCGCCGAAGCGATCGGTATCGGCCTTCAGAGTTTTTGTATTCCGGGCTCTGTCGCAGAGGACAGAAAGGTCGGTCTCGGTCATGGCAACCTCGGCGCGATGCTTTTGAGAGACGAAACAAAATGCTTTGCATTTTTGGCGGGACATGAGAGCTTTGCCGCCGCCGAGGGCGCGATCGGCATCGTCAAGAACGCGAATAAAGCGAGAAAAGAGCCGCTCCGCGTTATCTTAAACGGGCTCGGCAAGGACGCCGCACAGATCATCAGTCGTATCAACGGCTTTACATACGTACAGACACAGTTTGATTATTATACGGGCGAATTGAAAATCGTCATGGAAAAGGCGTATTCAAAAGGCGAGAGAAGCGCTGTCCGCTGCTACGGCGCGGACGATGTACGCGAGGGCGTTGCTATCATGCACTATGAGGGCGTGGATGTATCTATCACGGGCAATTCCACCAATCCTACGAGATTCCAGCACCCCGTCGCCGGCACTTACAAAAAAGAGTGCATCGAGCAAGGCAAGAAATACTTCTCCGTTGCCTCCGGCGGCGGCACGGGACGCACGCTGCATCCCGACAACATGGCGGCAGGCCCCGCTTCCTATGGCATGACCGACACGATGGGACGTATGCACAGTGATGCGCAGTTTGCAGGCTCTTCGTCCGTTCCGGCACATGTAGAAATGATGGGCTTTCTCGGCGCTGGCAACAACCCGATGGTCGGCATGACTGTTGCGGTTGCCGTTGCCGTTGAGCATATAATGAAATAAAAACAGGAGATAAGGTTGAAAAAAGCATTATCAATTATTCTGATCCTTGCGCTGAGCATCGCGCTTTTATCAGGATGCGGGAAAAAAGAAAAGGAAGAAGCGACCGGTATGGTGAATCCGGTAAAAACATTTGAATCATTCAATGAGCAGCAAGCCGTACTCGGCATAGGCCTTGAGGCTCCTGCCGGTGCGGAAAACGTCCGTTATCAGGGAATCAACAAAATGGCGGAAACGCAGTTCACGCTTGACGGCATTGAATATTTCTATCGTGCCGAGGCAACAGACAAAACAGCAAGCTACGATATTTCAGGGCTTTATTACACATTTGACAATACGCAGAACGGCAGTGTCAAAGAGCGTGAGGCGGTCGCGTCAACGTGCAAGGACGCAGGCTTTGTGATGTGGCTCGATATCGTGACGGGTGTGAATTACAATCTCGGCACGGCATCGACAACAGATGCGGAAAAGCTTTTTGAGGTTGCAAATCTTGCGTTTGTACCCATGCAGGGCGACGTGGACGGAGAATAACAGAAAATATTTAAAATTGCGGACGGTTTTACCGCCCGCAATTTTTTTTGCATTTTTCTCTCAAAAATCTCTTGACAAACCGAAAAAGCGTGATATCATAAATGTAAATTAAATTTACTCGACGTAAATGAAAGGAAAAGAAAAATGTAACAGACATGAATATTTGAGGAAGCATAAAGAATTTTGCGTATAAGATTGAGAAAAGGAGTTTAAAAATGGCAATTGGATTTATTATCGGCGTAATTATTGTACTTCTTCTTGTTTTTGCTTTGATTGCAATGGGTACGATGTTCAAAAAAGGCAGGAAAACCGGCGGCAAGATCGCGGCCGTGATCGTAGTTTGTTTGTTTTTATCGCTTATCCTCGTTCCGGCCAGTATTCACACGGTCGATACCGGTGAGATCGCCGTCGTAAAGCATCTCGGTGAAGCGCGTGGCGTGAGAACGGCCGGTACATACTTTGACCTTTGGGTGACGAATACATATCAGATGTATGACTCCAAGGTGCAGAATGTGGAGATCACCACAGCGACGTATTCAAGCGACGCGCAGACCATGGATATTGAAATGACGCTCCAGTATCAGATCATGAGCGACAAGGTCACGGAAATCGCAAAGCAGTACGGCTCACTGGAGCTTTTAC
>JAZRYQ010000279.1:0-8720 GCA_045600805.1 Candidatus Alloscillospira sp.
GATATATCCGTAGGGGCGAACTGTGTTCGCCCGAAAACGGCTCTGTCTGAAATCGGAAAGCTTGTTGATGAAAATATCGGCCGGTTAAACGGTATTTACGAAAACGTGCGGGTCGATAAATACGTTGTGATGCCAAACCACATTCATTTGATTCTTGTAATACAAAGCGGGCGAACACAGTTCGCCCCTACAGTATCGCGCATTATTAAACAGTTTAAGGGTACAATCACAAAACAGGTCGGCTTTTGCATTTGGCAGAAATCCTTTTATGACCATGTTATTCGTGACGAAAAGGATTATTTGCGAATTTGGGAATATATCGAAAACAATCCCGGAAAATGGGCAGAGGACAAGTATTTTATTTAACAAATAAATCCCAGTATGCCGAGCTAAAAGAAACGACCCGCTGAAAAAGAAAATCTTTTTCAGCGGGTATCTTTGTCTCATATCATAGCAAGCCGGGAAAAATTATATATTTTTCCGCTCAAAGCCGATTTGCGTCGGCTTGTTTTTTTTAGGTAAAGCCCCTATCCACCCACAGGAAGAAAAAGAATAAATGAGGAAATACTTCCTTATCGACCCGTAGGAAATCAGCCGGATTTTTTATTTTCATTAAATTCACTTATAAAAGCCGCGCCGAGGATGAGCACGGCACCGATGATATCCGGAACGCCCATCGGCTCTTTCAGTATCAGCGCGGATAATATGACGGCGATAACAGGGTCTATGTATCCCAAAAGCGCAACACTTTGTGCGTTTACTTCTTCAATCGAGCTGAAATACAGCCAGTATGCAACGCCTGTGTGCACGATGCCGACAAAAACCAGCATCAAAAGCTGAAACCCCGTGAGCGAAAACGAGGAAAAATCTTCGGTTATTAGGCAATACGGAAGCAGGATCACGGCCGCCGAAAAAAGCTGTGTCACAGTCCTGTCATAGGAAGAAACGTCCTTCATGTTTTTGTTTATGATGATGCACGACGCGTATAACACCGCGGCGCCGAGTCCGAGCAAAACGCCTTTGAGCTCGGAAATTTTCGGTGTACCGTTTTTGACGATTCCCGAAACAAGCACCATACCGATAAGCGCTGCAACCGTACAAATCAGTTTTTTCACAGTCAGTTTTTCTTTGAAAAACAGCGGGGAAACGGCAATGACGATGATCGGTGACAGATAATAGCACAGTGTTGCCGTTGCGACTGTCGTATATCTGTAAGCTTCAAAAAGAAGGATCCAGTTTACACCGATACAGGCACCGGATAAGATGAGCAGCTTCAGATTCCGCTTGATCGACACAAAATCGGGCGGTTTTTTTATGATCAGCATGACAAGTATCAGAAAAACCGTTCCCGTGATGCCGCGCGTGAATGCAATGACGCTGGACGGCAGAGAAATATATCTCACAAATATACCAATCGTGCCGAAAATCGCCATGGACGATATCAGCTTCAGCTTTGAGGAGTTTTTACCTGTCATTTATTTCGCAGCCTTTCAAAAAAACGCCTGAGAAGAGCAGAACACTCTTCGTCGCAGATTCCGCCGACGATCTGCGGCTCATGACCGTAACGCTCCATGAAAAGATTGATGACACTGCCGCATGAGCCGGAATTTTCCTCACGGCTGCCGTAAAAAAGCTTATCAATGCGCGCGTTGATGATCGCGCCGGCGCACATGGGGCATGGCTCAAGCGTGACATACATGGAGCAGCCGGAAAGCCGCCAGGAGCCGAGAGCACGGCAAGCTTCGTTGATCGCCTCGATTTCGGCATGCGCAGTAGCACAGGCATCCGTTTCCCGCCTGTTCATGCCTTGCCCGATGATTTCTCCGGCTTTGTCAACGATCACGCACCCGACAGGTACTTCCCCGAGAGAAAACGCTTTGCCTGCAAGCGCAAGCGCTTTTTTCATGTAAAACTCGTGTTCCATGCTTATACGTTGAATCTGTATGTTACGATGTCTCCGTCCTTCATGACATATTCCTTGCCCTCGGAGTGTATGAGACCTTTTTCGCGCGCTGCCGCCATCGTTCCGCAGGCTTTCAGGTCTTCAAACGCGATGACCTCGGCTCGGATAAAGCCGCGTTCAAAGTCGGAGTGGATCTTGCCGGCTGCCTGCGGTGCTTTCGTGCCTTTTGTGATCGTCCATGCTCTTACCTCGTCGCTTCCAGCGGTAAGGTAAGAGATAAGCCCGAGAAGGCTGTAAGAGCATTTGATAAGTCTGTCAAGACCGGATTCGGAAATGCCGAGCTCTTCCAAAAACATACCTTTTTCGTCGTCGTCAAGCTGTGCGATCTCCATTTCGGTTTTTGCGCATATCGGCAGGACAAGGGAACCCTCTTTTTCGGCAAAATCGAGAACGGACTTGTAATATGCATTGTTTGCATAATCGGTAAAGCCTGCTTCATCCATATTGGCCGCATAAATCACGGGCTTCAACGTGAGCAGGTCACTTGTCGCGATAAGCTCGGCGTCATCCTCGGAGCACTCAAAGCTCCGTGCGGATTTACCGTCGTTCAGATGCGCAAGCAGAGCTTCAAAAACCTCTGCCTCGTGCAGAAATTTCTTGTCGCCTTTTCCGGCTTTTTTTGCTTTTTCAATGCGGCGCTCGACCATTTCCATGTCCGCCATGACAAGCTCAAGGTCGATTATTTCGATATCGCGTATAGGGTCGGTGCTGCCCTCAACATGAATGACGTTGTCATCGTCAAAGCAGCGTACAACATGGACAATAGCATCCGTCATACGGATGTTGCTGAGAAACTTGTTGCCGAGTCCTTCACCTTTTGAAGCGCCTTTTACAAGACCGGCGATGTCAACAAATTCAATGACAGCGGGCGTGTATTTTTTCGGAGAATACATAGCCGCAAGAAAATCAAGACGCTCATCCGGAACGGTGACCATACCCACATTCGGGTCGATCGTACAGAACGGGTAGTTGGCACTCTCGGCACCCGCATTAGTGATAGCATTAAAAAGTGTGGACTTTCCTACATTCGGAAGTCCGACGATACCTAATTTCATAGTTGATTATTCTCCTTTAAAAAACTTTATTTTACAGGCTTTTGACCGAGTGCCGCTCTGAAATGCATGCGGCGTATGTTTATATCATTTCATAAATCCGCAGCACCCAAAATCTGTCAGTTCAGTAAACCCAACTGATTTATAGAAAGCGATCGTCTTTTTGGTGTTGTCCGTCACAAGTTGAATCTGACGTACATCTTTGAAACGAGCAAGTACCTCTTTCAATAACGCAGACCCGATTCCTTTTCGTTGATGTTTTTTGAAAACAAGAATGTCCTGAATCAGCACAATGGTATAACCATCCCCTACAACACGGATAATACCCAATAGCTCATCCTCTTCGTATGCTGCAAGAACAAGTAATGATTTTTCAAATCCATTGCGGAGAACATTCATATCATCCGTGTAAGCTGTCCACCCGGCATCCTCATAAAGCCGTTTAATCTCTTCCTCGTTATATCGCGAGTATTCAGCTATTTTCATACCCATTCATCCTAAAAATGTTTTCTCGATATTTCGCTGCCTTGCATTATACCTTTCTTCCTGTTGGAAAAGTGACGTATTGCAAAGCTTTTCAGAATAGCTATCATATTTATTATACACCAAATTATATCTTTAGCAAGAATAAACACAGCGGTATTTGACAAAACAGAGGACATTATGTAGAATACTTTTAAAAATATGAAGGAGATTTCTATGAAAATCGGAAATGTTGAAATATCCTCCCGCCTGTGCCTTGCGCCGATGGCGGGAGTGTGTGATATTGCGTTCAGAACGATATGCCGGGAAATGGGCGCGGGATATACATATACGGAAATGGTCAGCGCAAAAGCGCTGTCCTTCGACAGCGAAAAAACAGCCACCCTATTGCAGCTCGGAGAGCTTGAGCATCCGGCGGCAGCACAGATATTCGGCAGCGATATGGAATGTATGGCGGAAAGCGCAAAACGCGCACAGGAAATATCGGGCGCAGACATAATAGATATCAACATGGGCTGTCCGGTCGGAAAAATCGTAAAAAGCGGTGACGGAAGCGCGCTTATGAAAGAGCCGGAGAAAGCCGCGAAAATCATTGAAGCAGTCAAAAAAAGTGTTTCCTGTCCTGTGACGGTCAAATTCCGGAAAGGCTGGGACGGCGGAAGCGTCAACGCCGTTGAATTTGCAAAAATGGCTGAAAACGCCGGAGCCGATGCCATCGCCGTGCACGGAAGAACGAGAGTACAGATGTATTCCGGCAAAGCAGACTGGGAAATCATCAAAAAAGTCAAAGAAGCCGTGAACATACCCGTCATTGCAAACGGGGATGTGTTTTGCGCGGAGGACGCAGTACATATTCTGAACTTCACGGGAGCGGATATGGTCATGATCGGCAGAGGGGCATTCGGCAATCCGTGGATTTTTTCAGAAGCCGCCGCCGCACTCGAGAAAAGAGAAATCCCCAAACCGCCGACGATCGACGAGCGCTGCGACACCGCAGTGCGGCAAATTGAGATAGCCGCAAAGTATAAAGGCGAGCATACGGCATGCTTAGAGGCAAGAAAGCATTATCCGTGGTATTTAAAGGGCGTGCCTTACAGCGGCTTTTTCCGCGAGAAGCTTGTAAAAGCAGAAACATTTGAAGATATATACAAAATTACGGCTCAGATAAAAAGAGAATTGAGGTGACGCAGTGGACAGTTTAAAAGAAGCCGAGCTTATCAAAAAAGCTGCTTCGGGAAATGAGCGCGCATTTGAAAAGCTCATGCTTGCCAATCAGAGCAATGTTTACAATCTCGCCTTCAAGCTGCTGAAAAACAGCGAGGATGCGATGGACGCTTCGCAGGAGGTGTTTTTCAAGGCTTATGTGAAGCTCAGCTCATTTCGCGGAGACTGTAAGTTTTCGGCATGGCTTTACAGGCTGACTTACAATCAATGCATGGATATGCTGCGCAAAAAAACAAAGGTAAATGAAACATCCCTCCGCGTCGAAGACGATACCGGGGAAGAATCGGAAATCGAAATACCGGACAGTGCATCCGATCCCGCCGAGATCGCCGAAAAAACGGAGGAACGCGAAATAATCAGGCGCGAGATCGACGCCTTGCCGGAGGATATGCGGAGCGTACTCATAATGCGCGAGTACGGAGGCCTAAGCTATGCGGAAATCGCCGATGCCACGTCCATGCAGGAGGGAACGGTCAAATCAAAAATATCGCGCGCAAGAAAACGTCTTGCGGAAAAATTGATAAATTACGGAACTTTTGATAAATATAAACGTCATAATACTGTTGAAGGAGGTGACCTGTGATGAACGCATGTGAAAAATACGTCGATATGATAAGCGAATACTATGACGGTGAGCTTGACGAGGACAGCCGTGCCGAGCTTGAAGCGCATATGGAAAGCTGCGAGAATTGCAGGAATTACCTCATAGCTTTGAAGGATATCTCGGAATGTACCTGTGAGGATGTGCAGGAAGTACCCGATATGCTGAGCGTCAAGGTCATGGAGAGAATCAGAAAGCATAATAAAAAACGCGGCTTCAAAATAGCGGCACGTTATCTCGGTATCTGCGCCTGCATCGCGATAATCATTTTCGTTGCCCCGAGTCTTCCGGACCTCGGATGCGGGTCAAAAGATGCTCTACTGGCAGAGGAGCCGAAATGCGACGAGAGAGCTGCACCGACAGACTCTGGCGCTGCGGCAAAGGACACCGTAAACGATACAGAAGACAAAAAAGCAGATATGTCACCCACACCGGCAGAGGAGCCATGCTGCGAGGACAAATACGCACTTGAATTTGAAAGATCTGCAGAAGAGAAACGGGAAATCAGCAGCGAATCTGCGTTTTTTGACAGCAATTTTGAAGAATACTCCATGAAAATAGAAATAAGCGCGGAAGATGAAAAACTGGTTCAGAATTATCCGTGCGATATTCTCGACGATGTAAAGGTATATTATGTAAGCACCGATGAAGCAATCGAAATGTTCGGAACGGAAAACGCAGTGATAAACGATATGGAGCTTGAAACAGCTTTGATTATAGTTAAATAGAATAATCAAAATGCGATCATCGCATGTGTCATCCACATGCGATGATTTTTGTATAAATTTATTCATTTCCCGAATAGAAGTTTTTGCATTCACTGTTGATGTTTTCGGAAAGTATGATACAATTAGCGCAGGAGATAAAAATTTTTTCAGGAGGAAATCAATTATGAAGTCTGTAACAGTTGTTAAAGTCGGCAGCCTTCGCGACCCGAATCCCGAAACAAAAGGCCGTGTAGCCGTGACTGATATTCCCGAACAGCCGCTCGGCGATGAGGACGTCAGAATTAAGGTTGCCTATTGCGCTATCTGCGGCTCGGACCCCCATCTTGTCGAAAACATTTTCGGCTGGGAACCGCCGTTCGGATTGGGACATGAGCTTTCCGGCGTCATTACGGAGCTCGGCCCGAAGGCAACAAAAAAAGGATTGAAGGTCGGTGACCGCGTCGCGGGCAATTTCCTTCACTTCTGCGGAACATGCTATTACTGTCAGAACGGTCAGCAGCAGTTCTGCACCCATGCCGATGAATCCAACAACCCCGGTATGAGCGAAACGATCGTATGGCATGAATCCCAGGTCTATAAGCTCCCCGACGATGTAAGCCTCAAAACAGGCTGCCTGCTTGAGCCTATTTCGATCGCTGTCCGTCTTATGGACAAGGTCGATCTCAAGATCGGTCAGAGAGTTGCCGTATGCGGCGGTGGTCCGATCGGACTTTTGGCACTTCAGGCACTGCATATGTCCGGCGCATCCTATATAACGCTTATCGAGCCCATCGAGGAAAGACGCAGACTTGCCATTAAATACGGCGCGGATACGGTCATTGACCCGATGGCGGAGGATGTCGTAAAACGCGGCCTTGCGCTTACGGATGATCTCGGTTACGATGTAGTCATTGACTGCTCCGGCTCACCGAAGGCGGCCTATCCGCTTCCGCAGATATGTGCAAAGGGCGGAAAGCTCATTTATGCGGCCATGTACCCCAATGACTGGGAAATGCCTCTCAATCTTTACAAATACTGCTACTACAACGAGCTGACAATTACGGGACTTTATGTGGCACCCTATGCGTTCCCGAGAGCTGCGCAGATGCTCCGCAAGTTTGACCTTGAAGACTTCACAAATAAAATATTCGATATTGACGATGCGGAAGGCGCGTTTGAAGCGCAGATATCCGGTAAATGGCCGAAAATCCTGATTCGCTGCAACGAAATCGAAGGCGAATAATAAATATAAGGAGTGTGTTAAATGAATCCAAAGCCCATTGATATCGAAACGGTACATGAGCTTGAGGAAAAGTGCTACAAGATCCGTCACGATATCCTCACGCTTGTATACAACATCGGCCTCGGTCACCTCGGCGGAGAGCTTTCCATGGTCGAGGTTGCGGTTGCCATGTATTACAGATACATGAATTTTAATGTTCTTGACCCGCACAACCCCGAGCGCGACCGCTTTATCCTCAGTAAAGGTCACTGCTCCGAAACACTTTACACGATATTCTCCGATCTCGGCGCATACAGCATGGAATACATGATCGAGAACTTTGAATGTCTTGACAAATCAAAGTTCGGTATGCACACGAACAGAAAATACTGCCCGCAGATCGAGGTTTCCGCAGGCTCTCTCGGTCACGGACTTCCGATTTCCGTCGGTATGGCGCTTGCCGGACGCAAGCAGAAGAAAAACTGGCGCGTGACCGTTATGACAGGTGACGGCGAGCTTGAAGAAGGCTCCAACTGGGAGGCAATCATGTCCGCAGGCCATTATCAGCTCGGCAATTTAATGCTCATCGTTGATAAGAACTCACTCCAGATGACAGGCCCGACAAAGACCGTTATGAACATTGACCCGCTTGACAAGAAGCTCGAAGCTTTTGGCTGGGATGTAAGGATCATCGAAGACGGCAACGATATGATGCAGGTCTGCAAGGTGCTCGATGCAGTACCCGCGGCTGACAGCCAGATCCGCCGCAAGCCGATAGCCATTATTTCACAGAGCGAAAAAGGACATGACGTTGACTTCATGGCAGGCAACGTGAAATGGCACGGCGGCGGGATCGCCAAAGAGCAGTATGATGAAGCTATCGCTTCTCTCGATAAAAACTGGAAGGAGAGAAAAAGCAAATGGCAGTAAGTACAACCTTTGATTTTGACCAGATGCTGTCAAACGCAAGAGAAGCGTACGGCGAAGAGCTTCTCAGAATGGCAGATGACGGACTTGATTTCGTATTCACATATTCAGACAACGTAGCGCCTTCCTCTTCGGCAGGTAAGCTCATCGCGAAATACCCGGAAAGATGCTTCAACTTCGGTATCGCCGAGCCGGGACAGGTCGGCGCGGCCTGCGGTCTTGCTTTAGCCGGCGAGGTCGTATATTCGCAGGTAATGGGTCCGTTCCTTTCTCTGCGTTCGGCTGACCAGATCCATACGGATATTGCGTATAACGACGTAAATGTCCGCCTTATCGGTACACATGCCGGCGTTACGGCAGGCGGCGGCCCGACACATAACTGCATAGCTGACCTTGCTTTGTACAGAGCGATACCGAATCTCACAGTCGTTGTTCCGGCTGACGCTGCGCAGTGCTGCAAGGCAATCAGAAAGTCTCTCACATTCGAAGGCCCAATGGTTATCCGTATCGACAGAGCGGGTATGCCTGCGGTTTACGCAAA
>JAZRYQ010000280.1:0-4163 GCA_045600805.1 Candidatus Alloscillospira sp.
GTGTCATTGTCTGAATGAAATCATACAAAGCACATTGGCTATTGTATCAAAAAGCCGCACTGAAATAAGTGCGGCTCAGAACTTCAGGATGCGTCAATAATATCAGAGCTGAGCACGGTTTTCTGGCGGTAGATCCTCTTCGGCGCCTCCGAACCGTTTACGCATTCTTTTGTGATGATAACTTTTTCCACTCTTGTCTCGGACGGGACATCAAACATGACCTGTGTGAGTATTCCCTCGAGGACGCTTCGCAGACCTCGCGCGCCGATTTTCATATCTCTGGCTTTATCGGCAACAGCTTCAAGCGCGTCGTCTTCAAAAATCAGCTCAACGCCGTCAAACTTCATAAGCGCCCGATACTGCTTTACAAGAGCGTTTCTCGGCTTTGTAAGGATCGTGACAAGGTCATCGCGCGTCATTTCATCAAGCGGCGTGATAACCGGCAGTCTTCCGACAAGCTCTGGTATAATACCGTATTTTATGACATCATGCGACTGCACGGCATGATAATACTCGGAGAGATTTTTCTCTTCCTTCGTCATAATATTCGCGCCGAAGCCGATCGACTTTTTATCAAGTCTGTTTTCGACTATTTTTTCTATTCCGTCAAATGCGCCGCCGCAGATGAACAGAATGTTCTTTGTGTCTATCTGGATAAATTCCTGATGCGGATGCTTTCTTCCGCCCTGCGGCGGTACGTTTGCTACCGTACCTTCAATGATTTTCAGCAGCGCCTGCTGTACGCCTTCGCCGGAAACGTCACGCGTTATTGATGTATTTTCGCTTTTGCGCGTGATCTTGTCGATCTCATCGACGTAAATGATGCCGTGCTCGGCAAGCTCAACGTCAAAATCACATGCCTGCAAAAGTCTCAGCAGAATATTCTCAACGTCATCGCCGACATAGCCGGCTTCCGTGAGCGTCGTTGCATCGGCTATCGCAAAAGGGACATGCAGAATTTTGGCAAGCGTCTGCGCAAGGTAAGTCTTTCCGCAGCCTGTCGGTCCCATGAGCAGGATATTGCTCTTCTGAAGCTCAACATCCGTTTCCGTGTCGGAAAATATGCGCTTATAATGATTGTAAACGGCAACGGAAAGCGCGATTTTCGCCTTATCCTGACCGATGACGTAATCATCAAGCACTGCTTTGATCTCTGCGGGCTTCGGAAGCTGCTCTGACATGAACGCTTCTTTTACGGCAGCCTCACTGCTGTGCTCAGAGTTGCTCACATCGATCATATCCGCGCAGAGCTTTATGCAGTCATCGCAGATATAAGCGCCCATGCCGCAGATCATTCTTTTTACTTCAGATTCGCGCTTGCCGCAAAAGCTGCAGCGCGCCTGTTTTTTCTCTGCCATTTTTTACTCCTCAGCGATTTGTAATAACCTTATCGACCAATCCGAATTCAAGAGCTTCCTGCGCGGACATGAAATTATCACGCTCACATGCCGCCGCAACGACATCAAGCGGCTTGCCGGTATTCTGGGCAAGTATCTTATTGAGATTATCCTTTATACGGAGAATATTCTGCGCGTGGATACGGATATCCGTCGCCTGTCCCTGAAAACCGCCGGACGGCTGATGGATCATGATCTCGGAATTGGGAAGCGCAAAACGTTTTCCCTTTGTTCCCGCTGCAAGTAAAAACGCACCCATGCTCGCGGCAAGCCCTATGCAGATCGTCGAAACGTCAGCTTTGATATACTGCATCGTGTCATAAATAGCCATACCTGCGGTCACGGAGCCGCCGGGGCTGTTGATATAAAACTGGATATCCTTGTCCGGGTCCTGCGCTTCAAGATACAGAAGCTGTGCAACAACTAAGTTTGCGGAAACATCCGTTACTTCTTCACCGAGAAAAATGATCCTGTCATTTAAAAGACGGGAAAAAATATCGTATGATCGCTCTCCTCTTGAGGTCTGTTCAACAACATAAGGTACTAAACTCATGACTATTCTCCTTTGCTAAACAGTGATATAAAAAGTATCCGAATTTACGGCAGCCGGCGTTTTACCGCCGGCGCCAAATTAAATATAACCGATTAATGGGTTTTTAAACTTATTCAGCTGCGGGTTCTTCAGCAGCCTCTGCTTTTTCCTCAGTCTTCTCTTCCGGCTTCGGAGCAACGGCAACAGCGGAATCCATGACGAATCTGTTTGCCTTGCGGATGCGGAGCTCGTTTTTCAGTGCATCCTCGGCGATCTCCGTCTTTACTTCGCTTACGTCAACGCCGTATCTGTCTGCAAGGTCACTGTAACCGTCTGCAAGCTCTTCATCGGTGATCTCAAAGTTCTCAGCCTCTGCGACCTTTTCAAGAGCGAGCATACTCTTTGCGTTCTTCTCGGCATTGGGACGCATACTCTGCGTAAATGCTTCAAGATTTGTGTTCATCATGCCGAGATAGGCATCAAGCTCCATGCCGTACTGAGCAAGATTCTGTCTCATATTCTCGACCTGATTGTTCACATATTCGTCGATAAGTGCGTCGGGTATATCGCCCTCAACGGACTCGACAAGCTTGTCCATAACATTGTTCTCGAAAACGGATGTCGCATTTGCTTCCTTGTTGATGCGGATATCCTCGGCAAGCTTTGCTCTGTACTGTTCCATTGTCTCGCAGTCATCGGAAACATCCTTGACGAACTCATCATCCGCCTCGGGAAGCACCTGACTCTTGATCTCGTTGACTTTTACATGGAAAATAACGTCTTTTCCCGCAAGCTCTTTTGCATGGTAATCCTCGGGGAAGGTCAGCTCAAGGTCACGCTCTTCGCCGGTGTACATACCCTGCATTTTGTCTTCAAAGCCGGGGATAAAGCTCTTGGAGCCTATCTTGAGCTCATAGTTTTCAGCCGTGCCGCCGTCAAACGCCACGCCGTCAAGCGTTCCGCGGTAGTCGAGATTAACGGTATCGCCGTTGATCACGGGGCGGTTTGTAATGGTCTCGATGCGGGCATTCTGATATCTTACTCTTTCGATTTCGGTATCAATGTCCATATCCGTTACTTCAACAGCGGGTTTTTCGGCCTCAATTCCCTTATATTCGCCGATGGTAACATCGGGATATACGCCTACGGTGAATTTGACCGTGACGGTCTTGTCATCAGCGATATCGACGTTGTCTATTGTAGGATAGCCTACGGTTCTAAGCTCTTTTTCAGATGTGGCTTCCGCAATGACCGAGGGGAGCAGATTGTCAAGAGCCTCCTCATAAAAAATGTTTGCACCGTAAATATTCTCAATGATCTTACGGGGTGCTTTGCCTTTTCTGAAACCGGGAACGGCGATCATGCCCTTGTTCTTGCGGTACGCCTTGTCTATCGCGGTGTCGAATTCAGCAGCGGAAATCTCCACTTCAAGACCATAGGTGCTTTTTTCTTTCTTTTCGCAGCTCTTTACATTCACAGTTGTGTTCCTCCCAATTATTTAAATGCAGTTAGTTTACATTAAAACGCAATGTATATCATAACAGACTATCCAAAAAAAAGCAACTTATTTTATTAAGTTTTCTATAACATAAATTGTTTTTTACGTATTATTCATATTTCACTGATCAGAACGGGCTTAAACCCCGTATAGTCCGCGGAAACCATGTGGTACTCGATCCCGCCGTAATTTCCCGTTACGGCAAATTTATGGCCGATACCGTGTATATGGCCGTAATAACAATGCTTTACGTCAAATTCTTTTAAAAGCTCAAGGATATCCGTACAGACGAAATCGTTGAATCTCGGCGGATAGTGTAAAAACACACGTTTATCCGCGCAGTCACCAGCCGCCGTAAGGGAGGCTCTCACTCGTCCGACTTCCCTGTTCATGATTTTTCTGTCATGCTCTCCGCCGTGCGTGTTTTCTTCATAAAACCACCCGCGTGAGCCGCAAAGCGCCATATTGTTATAAAAAAAACAGTTATTGTGCAAAATACTGATCGTATTAATATCGTTTTTTTCAAAAAAAGCTTTGATTTTTGTTGCCGTGTTCCACCAATAATCGTGATTTCCCTTTAAAATGATCTTTTTTCCAGGCAGTGCGTCAATATACTTCATGTCCGCAAGGCTTTCTTCCAGTCCCATCGCCCAGGAAACATCGCCGCATATCACCAAGGTGTCATTTTCCGTCAGGACGGAAAGTCCGTCAGCAAGCTTCTGCATATAGTTTTCCC
>JAZRYQ010000281.1:0-3443 GCA_045600805.1 Candidatus Alloscillospira sp.
AGCGTGGAGCTTTTCCTCGATTATCTGCTCTCTTGTTTTTTCTGGCTTGTCGGATTCGTTCTTCTTGTTGTTTTTCTTTGCTTCGGTCATATCAACCACCGTACCCTTTCTTTTGACGCATAAGCTTTGCTACCGCTTCAAGGTCTCCGCTCATGTCAGCTTTAAGCTTTTCGGTTTTAATTTTGTCTGTATAATCACGCATTGTCGCCTGTCCGTCTGAAGCGGACTCGGGTTTCTGCATAATAAGCGATAAATGACTTGCCTTATCTGGCTCGAGCTGTGCCGCGATAGACGCCGGTGACAAATCTTTTCCGGTTTGAATCCTGTCGAGGATTATCGAATATATCGTGCCCAGAAATTCCGAAGAAAAATCATTCTGTGACAGATTTTTCGTATATTCGCTGAGTGTCGGGTCAAGGAGGAGCAGCCGAATAACGCCTTCTTCCGCCGCTGCGGATATTACGTTTTCATATCGAAGCGCTTTACTCTCCGGCTGGAGCGCATTGGCCGCTCTCATGGTATCCTGCTCGCGTTTTTTCTTGTACTGCGCCGCTTTTCTTCTGCGTTTTTTGTTGATTTCGAGCAGCACTGCATCTTTTGAAACCGACGTTTCCTCCGATATTTTCACAGCGAAAACATCGCGCTCGACGGCATTCGGAAGGTCTGACAGCATATCCGTCGCGCTGTTTAAATAGGCGATCCTGCCGTCATCCGTTGTTAAATCGTATTTGGATTTAAGCGTTAAAAGTCTGTAATCTATTCTGTTTTCACTGCCGTCCAAAAGTCTTTTGAAGCCCTCGGCGCCGTTTGCTTTGATGAATTCATCCGGGTCCTTGGCTCCCGGTATCGTAAGGACCTTTACTTCAAGTCCGACAGTATCGAGGATGCCGATGGCGCGCTGTGTAGCTTTTTTGCCGGCTTCATCCGAATCATATGCGATCACAACTTTTTTCGTATATCTTGAAATCAGCCTTGCCTGGTCAGGCGTCAGCGATGTTCCGAGTGAGGCAACGGCACAGTCAAAGCCCGCCTGATGCAGCGAAACGACATCGACGTTTCCCTCGACGAGGATTATCATGTCATGCGATGTTTTTTTTGCAAGATTCATCGCAAAAAGGTTGCGGCTTTTGCTGAAAACCGGTGTATCCGGTGAGTTTAAATATTTCGGCTCATTATCACCGAGCGCACGCCCTGAAAATCCGAGTACGCTGCCGCGAATATCTATGACGGGAAACATCAGTCTGTTTCGGAACGTGTCATAAAAGCCGGAGCCGTTTTTGCCGCGCTTGCATAATCCCGCGTCGAAAAGCTCCTGATAGGTATACCCTTTTTTCGTCATGGCCTCGCAGAGCCTTGTCCATTCATCGGGAGCAGCTCCGAGGCCGAAACGTGTCGCCGTACCTTTTGATATCCCGCGCTTGTTGATATAATCGACAGCCGCTTTGCCCTCGCTTGATGACAAAACTGAAAAATAAAATTTTGCCGCATCTCTGTTCAGTTCGAGAATGCGCGCGCGTCTGTTGCGGACATCCTTCGGCGTATCGTCATCCGGCATTTCCATACCGGCGCGTTTTGCGAGAAATTCGACGGCCTCGCGGAAATTTAATCCTTCGACCTCCATGATGAAGTTGATAACTCCCCCGCCCTTGCCGCAGCCGAAGCAGTGGTATATCTGCTTATCGGCACTGACGGAAAAGGACGGCGTTTTTTCGTTGTGGAACGGGCAGAGACCGAACAGATTATTACCGCTCTTTTTCGTGAGCTGAACATAGCTTCCCACGACGTCGGTTATTTCGTTTTTATAGATCAGTTCGTCAAGAAACCCATCGGGAAAAGCCATATTCTCACCTTCTTATTTTACCTGCCATGCGGCGGGTATGAATATTTCGCTGTATTTGTCCATACAGTATTTATCCGTCATACCGGAAACATAATCGCTGACGGTGCGTTCAAGTCCGTCACATTCCGCGTTCTTTAAATATTCTTTCGGCAGCTTATCGGGATTTTTACAATAATAATCAAATATTCCGCAGATGATGCCGTAAACCTTTGTTTCCTCTGATTTTGCTTTCATGTTCTTGTAAACAGACTGATACATGAAATTGTGAAAGCTCTCGACAACGAACGAACATTCCGGGCCCATACGTATCTCTTGCAGATCGGTGCTGGAAGATATGATATCCTTTACGATCGTGTCAATTCTCGTGCTGTATTTTCCGCCGAGCGCGCAGGTTATTTCCTCGGGTATATCGGATTCTGCGAGAATTCCCGCCCGTATCGCATCGTCAACATCGTGATTGATATACGCCGTTCTGTCAGCCAATCGGACGATCTGCCCTTCAAGCGTTTCAGCCAGCGGGTCATTTGTGTGTCGGAGGATACCGTTGCGCACCTCGTATGTAAGATTCAGCCCCTCCCCGTCTTTTTCAAGCTTATCAACAACGCGCAGGCTCTGCTCATAATGACGAAAACCGCCCTTGTCCTCCATGATCGCGTCCAGGGCGCGTTCACCGGCGTGTCCGAACGGCGTATGACCGAGGTCATGTCCGAGCGAAATCGCCTCCGTCAGATCTTCATTGAGCTCAAGCGCTCTTGCTATCGTTCTTGCAATGCGGGAAACCTCGAGTGTGTGCGTAAGACGCGTCCTGTAATGGTCGCCCTCCGGCTGTAAAAACACCTGCGTTTTGTGCTTTAAGCGTCTGAACGATTTGGAGTGGATTATTCTGTCAACATCGCGCTGGAATGCCGTGCGAATCTCACATTCTTCCTCCGGAAGCGCCCTTCCCTTTGTATCGGCAGAACAGACCGCACGAGCGGATAATATCATTCTCTCTGTATTTTCACGTTTTTCGCGTATCAGCATCATCGTCACCTCACATTCAGCTTCTGTTCTTATATTACGACATATCTTTCAAAAATCCTTTCAATATTTTGAAAAAAATAATTTTTTTATAGTTTAATTTCTTATTCAAATTTGTCAAGTAAAATTTGCTTTTTGCTTTTTTTAAATTGTTAAAGTAATTACGAGAAAAAATTAAGCCCCTATCAGTGATTGAACTGACAGGGGCGATAAAAGGCAGCAAGTTTAGTTAATGCATTAGTTATGAAATTTTGGTAAAAACGGTATGCATCAAGCAGTTAACCAAAGTTCGAACTTCACGGTTTCACTTCCATTAGAGACAAAACAAATAATTGAAGCGTGCTGTTCGCCTGAAATCCAAAATGAACCATCGTCTTCATAATGCCAACCGAGATCTATACCTTTGTCGGTGAGATTCGTAGTTAAATAACGTCCACTTCCAAGATAGACCTGATTGCCCGAAGCACCGTTTGCAAGTGTTCGGTCTGTAAGATACCAAGTGTAAGTATAACTACCACCACTTGCAGAGGCACCTGCATGATTCATAGAGAGACTTACGTTCGTTAAATCTCCAATATCATCG
>JAZRYQ010000282.1:0-5083 GCA_045600805.1 Candidatus Alloscillospira sp.
ACCTGCTGCCGCGCGAAGATGTCTACATCATCGATTTCGGCGGAAACCTGGGAGAATACGGAAAGCTTTTCAACGTATGTGCCTGCTTTGACAGCTCAAATGAAGAAAACATAAAAAGAGTCTTCAAAACGATTGAAAAACGCCTTGAGCAAAACGCAAAACAGCTTGGCAGCGAAAGCTTTTATTCCCTCTACGAAAAATCTCCCGAAAAATGCCCGAACCATATTATGCTGATCATCGAAAATCTGAACACCTTCCTTTCCGATGAAAGATACGCTGCTTATCAGGACAGATTGCTCCACTTCTGCAGAGACGGTCTGTCGAAGGGGCTTTGTGTGGTGTTTACGGCGAATGATGTAAGCGGTACCGGCCGTTTGATGGCAAATTTCGGGCAGAAAATTGCCTTTGATATGTCGAACGACTACTATTTTGAGCTGTTCGGCTCAAAGGTCAACAAGCCGATGAGCATTCCCGGCAGAGGCATTGCAAATATCGACTCGACAAATTACGAGTTCCAGTGCTTTCTGCCGTTTGAAAATGAGGACGAGCTGTCCGGTCTCCTTGATGACGAGGTCAATCCGAACGCGATGGCATCCTTCTCGGAGCTTCTCACGGCGGAGAATTTTGCGCAGTTTTCCGCGGACGGCACGGGAAAATCTCCGGAGGACGTCGGACTTGATTATTACGAGCACAGGCCGGTCAGCGTCGATCTGAATGAGAACCGCGCCATTGCCATCTACGGCAAGCGCAGATTCGGAAAGACGAACCTTCTGTCGCTTTTGCTGCAAAACGCGAGAAACCGCTTTGAAAACGCACGCTATGTATACTTTGACGATGGACGCAAAAAGCTCCAGCCGTTTTTTGACGAGGATATACGCTGCGGACGGGATGCGGTATATATCAAGGACAGCGATGCATTCAGGGCCTATCTCGGCGAAAGCGGTTACGGCGGAATGGGTCCCGGCGGCGGTTCAAAGCCTGTGCTCGACACAACTCCGTTTACTGTTTTTGTCATCAGGAGTAAGGTCGCCTATCAGATCAACAATTTGATCGGCCTGAAAATACCCGAAATGATAGGTAATGCGGAAACAAGAAACTATCTGTTTTTATTTGCGGATGTCAGAAATATCACGGATGTGAATGCCAGATCGTCCTTCAACCATTCGATCTCACTGGCGTTTTTGCTTGACAACATCGGAGAATTCGTCGCGGATAAGGGCAGCAAATCCGTTTTTGCGGAAATGGACGCCAAAGAGCTCAAATCTGAATACGCAAGATGCTCGGTCGGCGACGGTTATATCTACGATATCGAATCGGACGAACTACAGAAGCTGAAGTTTATTAAGAATATAGATTGAGGTAGGTACGAATGACTGATAACGGATATGTGCTTTTGGACACAAAGGCCTTTGACAAGGCGATCGCCATGAAGGACTCGCTGATCAATTCCTATAATGAGCTGAACACAGAATATGACCGTATCGTGACGGAGCTGCTCAAAAACTGGAAGGGCAGCGGCGCGAAAGCCTTTGAGAAGGATGCAAGGACGGTAAAGACCAATATTGTGGGTATTTTTGATATTCTCAAAATAATGTGCGATACCCTGACCGACTGCCGTCAGGTCTTTGCTGAATGCGATACCGCCTTGGGCGAGTATAATCGCAACCCGGACAGCAAAGAGTGATCCCTTATGCATCATTTAAAAAGGAGTGATCTGTGATAGACGACTTGTTTCAGAATTACAAAGCAGCTGTGCTTGATTCTGCGCTTTTTGCGTCCGGCTTTTCGCTGGACATGAAACTCAGCCTGTCCGCACTAAAAAAGATATATGTCTCGACGACCTTTATGGCGGAGATCGAGCAGTATAAGGCGGTCCTTCCGGACGACAAGCTAAAAACATACAACCACAATCTCTCCTATATCTCAAACTGCGCATTAATCACCACGAGCTTTGATACGCAGAGCGCAGACGCAGGGGATCTCAACAACGATATCTGGGGTATTCTTTCTGTGTTTTCGGATATCAGAGCGAAGGTCGTGCTCATAACTTCAAATAAGCTGCTTATCCGACGCGTGATACTGCATGAGCTTGCCATTGATATTTATGATCTGAATGAAAACTGTTTTATTCTTTCAAATTATTTCGGATCCTTAAAAGAAAAATACGAATTCAACGACGAGCAGGAAGAGATCGTCGTTGTACTGGACGACGGGCAGGTCATCAAAGCAAGGGGGCAGTATTACCTCCCGGCACCGGACAAGATCCCATCGGAGAGCAGCCGTGTGTTTTTGAGCAACGGTACTGTGGTGCAGCTCGGGAAAAGCTTTAATTCCGGACTCGAGGCTGACCTTTATCATATTGAGGACGGAAGCAAGCGCATAGCCAAGATATATAAGAAAGGCAATCTGTCCCTGAACAAATTTAAGCATATACAAAATGTTGTCGGCATGAACGCTATGGCGGGCATCTCATGGGCCCAGTATCCGGATCATCTTATCTATGCCGATGAGGAGCATACGATGCCGGTGGGTCTCGTTGAAAACTATGTCGAGACCGAGATGAACCTTGACGATGATCTTTTATATCTGGGAGATCTGGATCTGCCGAAGAAGATCCTCAAAAGAAAGGTCTCATCCAGTGTAGAGCTGTGCCTGAAGATCGTCCGGCAGGTCATGTATCTCGGCAGCTGCGGCTTTTGTGTATGTGACTTCAATACAGGCAATTTCGCATATATTAAAGGCAATAACAGGGCGATGCAAATGTGGGATACGGACAGCTTCGGATATGAACGCTACTTTGCGCCGTATTGCGCAGGGCAAAAATCGAACCGTGAGTACGATTTCAGTAAGAGCATAGAAACGATCGATTTTTGTACGGATGCTTTGCTTTTGTTCGCTTTTTCAATCCTATCCCTCGGAGATTCTCCGGTTTCTGATGTTTCCGGAAAGTTTAAATATGACAATCCCAAATATTTTGCTTCATATCGAAAAGCGTTTTTTCCGAAGAATCTCTGGAATATGTTTGAGAGTGTATTCCGCGGTGAAAAGCTGCCGTCTGCGGAAACACTTCTGTATGAACTGTATGTCGCATGGAAGCATTTTGAGGAAGTACCCGGCGACGATATGAGCTATGCTAAGCTCCTCCATCAGAACGCCGAATAAAGAATGCTGCACGTTACCGCAACGCCGTACCAATAAAGAAAGAAGGATATACTATGGGTTACCAATATACGAATACAGCAAAGCGACTTCCGATCGTGTTTTGTCTGGATGTTTCGCCGTCTATGGGTTGGCGGATAGGCAATAACAGTACTTCTATCGAATTACTCAATGCCGCTGTAAAGACATTTATCAATCAGCTCAAGGAGAATCCGAAGGCCTGTGCCGCGGCGGAGATAGCATTTGTTACATACAGTACGCAGATCGTTGTCCACAAAAATCTGTTCAAGGGCAAAAGCCACAAAATTCCGAACGGTCCGGTCGAAGAGATATTTGTAAACGCAAACGATCTGGCTGTGCCCACCTTTGATATCGAGGAGGGCGGCGGAACAAACACAGGCGCCGCGGTCATCAAATCGATAGAGCTGATCACGGAAAGGCGCAACGAGCTGATCGACATGGGGATCCCGTTTTTTGCTCCGTTTCTTGTCCTTGTGACCGACGGAAACCCGGACAAGAATGATGAGGTGGAAAGCGAGAGACGCGCTCTTGCTGCGATCAAGGCGCATTGTGATTCAAGCATAGGCGCACAGGAAATAATCGTGCCCTTCATTATCGGCGTAGGCGATCATATAGACCCGGATACCTTAAATGAATATGCAAAGGGCTTTGCCGACGGTTATTTCCCCATTCGCGGAAACTGCAAAAAGTCCGCCATGCAATTCAATAAAGTGTTTACGTTTATCGGAAACAGCGTGAAAAAGAGCGTACATCTCAACGGAGATGCCACGGCAGTCATCAAGCCGTTGGTCACGGATTTCAAGCAGGTTCTCATGGACCTGCAGGACGATTGAGCAGACCATTGATCTGACGTATGAAACAGCAGTTTTCATTTGCTGCGGAAGGGATGGTTTGCTTTGACTGAATGGAAATATGTATCCTGTATACGTCGGGGCGTGTCGCATATAGCAAATAACTCTGTATGTCAGGACAACGTCCGCGTATATGAAGACGATGATTGCATAATTGCCGCTTTGGCAGACGGTCTGGGATCGCTTAGTCATTCTGAAACAGCTGCCGAAACGGCGACCGAGTCAGTATGTACATTTCTGCAGATAACAGGCGATGTGCGTGCTGCGGCATCCGAACCGGAGTATTTCAAAAAAAGGCTTATCGCATATGTGACGAAGGAAGTCATTGCAAAGGCGGAAAAAATGACTCTTTCGGTAAAGGATATGGACTGCACGCTTGCGTTCGTGTATGTATCCAAGAAAGATGATTATGCGATTTGCGGACGTCTGGGCGACAGCGCCATATGCATCATTGATTCAGAAGACGGAAGAGTGATAGCTGACAGCAATATGTCGGCAAATGGTACGAACACCCTGTTCGTCGGTAATGCGGCAGGAGAGCTTCATATTTGTGAGCTCGGCCTGAACAATAACCATGTGCTCGGTTTTATCCTTACCTCGGACGGGCTTGACAATGAACTGTATATGAAAGGCTCGCCCCATCTGTATAAGATCACCGAGCTGTATTTCAATGCCGTGAGCACGCAGGACAATGCGGGCGAGGTGATCAGTAAACGGTTGGACGCGCTTATCGACGGAGCAAGCACTCAGTTCGATGACGATATAAGCCTTGCCGTACTCAGCAGAACGGACAAGCCCATAACGCTGCCGGATGAC
This sequence comes from Candidatus Alloscillospira sp., assembly GCA_045600805.1. Lineage (GTDB taxonomy): Bacteria > Bacillota > Clostridia > Oscillospirales > Oscillospiraceae > Alloscillospira. The sequence continues at coordinate 4,848 of JAZRYQ010000282.1, forward strand.
CCCACATGGCTGTGCATATGCGGAAACAGAAATATCATTCAAAACACCTATTGCAGCAGGTGTCACAACGACTTTGTGTCTCTTTACAGAAGTGTACGCTTCAGAGACTACGGAGGAAGAGCGGCCTTTTTTGCCGGAATCAACAAGGATCCCGATAGAGAAAGAGCGTTGTTGGGCTTGGCGCCGGGTGATCCGTTTTATGATGCTTCGGACACGGCCGAAGAGGAAGTGCAGGC
>JAZRYQ010000283.1:0-2123 GCA_045600805.1 Candidatus Alloscillospira sp.
GCTGGTCATGATATACGATTGATATATTCTCGGGGGAAAGAGCGGGAATCATATCAGATACTTTATGAGGCACAGATTCTCCCCGACAACCATCGCAATGCGTATGTTCCGCAAGTGTGCATTTCAGTGTTCCGTCTGAAAAATAGCAATCTTCCGTATGAGTATGTTCTGTTTTTCCGCAAAGATACCTTTTTTCCATTGCCTTCGGTGCGTCAAAGCAGGCATCGGTATGTTTGTGCTCTTCTTTCCCGCATTTGAGCTGACCGTTTGAGTTATAGCAATCGTCCGTATGAACGTGTTCTTCAAGCTCGCAGATCAGCGTCTTTTCCCATGTAATCGCAGGAATGATCAGCGCGTATGTAGTGACGAATACCACGATTGCCGCAAGCGTTGTCACGATACTGCGCCGTATACGCTTCCTTTGTATTTTCTTTTTTTCATTTTTTGTAGTCATTCTTCTTCCTCCATTGTGTAGCTTTTTACCGTACCAAAGCTCTTAAAGGGCCATATCTTGAATACGATCCTACCGACAACGTTATCAATATCAATGCAGCCGACCGACGTGTTTCTGCTGTCGATGGACGTTTCACGGTTGTCACCCATCACGAAAATCGACTCGGGCGGAACCTGACAAGGCAAGGTTATATTGGTTTCGCCCAGTGCCTTACTGCCTTCCGCAAGATACGGTTCATCAAGAGGCTCGCCTTTTACGTCATCGTAAACGTATACGTTTCCGTCTTCGTCAATATCCACCCACTGCCCCTCGGTCGCGATCACGCGCTTGACGAGCAGCTTGCTTCCGAAATACACACCGACCACGTCGCCGGACTTGAAAGAAGATCCTTTAATGGATACAACGATCTCACCTTCGTTCAGCGTCGGATTCATTGAACTGCCGTAGATACGAAGAACCGGCATAAACAGCACGGCGACAAGCACCGCGCACGCGGCAACGACGATCAGCGTATAGATTGTGCTTCGCAGCAGCTTTCTGAACCGCTCGTTATGGTTGACACGTTTCAGTTCGGTTTCCAGTGCTTCAACGTTGATTGTGTTTTCCTGCTTAATTTCAGTTTTATTTTTTCTCTTCATTAAAAGCACTTCCTATTTCCGGATGCTTAAGCAAATAATCCTGAACGGTTTCCTTAACTCTGTTCATATACAGATTTGCTTCATGAATTTTGGCACTTCGGATTTCTTCGGCTTCCGCAACGATCTCATCTGCCTTTATGTGGGCTTCTTTCAAAACCCGTCGGCTTTCTTCCTCGGTCATTCTGGCATTTTCAAGATACTGCTTCGCTGCCTTGTCAGCGTCGGCAAAGATTCCGTTCAGTTTCAGCGACGCCTCAGCCATAGAGCCGGATTCCGCTATTGCAATTTTTCTCTTGGTCAATTCGGATTCCAAGCTTTGAACTTTATCACGAAGTGAGGATATTTCTTTCGTCTGATCGATCAGTATCTCAAGCAGTTCTTTTCTGCTGAGATGCCGAAGTTCCTTTTCGGTCATCCTCTTGCTCCTGTTTCTCCGAAATCAAAAACGCCTCTGCCGGAATACGGAATATATACATAATCCGCATTATGTTACCCGGAAGAGGCGTTTTCAGATTTAATAATCAACAGTAACTTGAAAAATGGGTATAAAAACAACAGCCCCATGTCTTTTTTTGAAAAAGAGCCATCATAGGGCTTTATTGCTATGCCATTTTCATGTTTTTTTGTAATAAACCTCGACTTGAGCCAGACTTTTTTGATGAAAATACTTGATTTTTTATGTACGTCGTGATATAATAACCGTGTGTTGCTTTAAGGTGCGCTGTATTGGGTATGCCGAAATTCAACATAATGCGGATTATGTCATCCGGACGCCTTGGGCGTCTTTTTTGTTTCCTTATATTTATATAATCAGCCGCATCTGTTCCATACGTCTGCGGTGCTCGACACCTGTTGAAATGATATAAATTCGCGTCGTGTTGATACTGCTGTGTCCGAGGATGTCGGCAAGCTTTGCGATATCTTTTTCTATACCGTAGAAAACCCGGGCAAACAGATGCCGCAGGTTGTGCGGAAATACCTTGCGCGGATCGACGTCGGCGTCTTTGCAGAGTTTTTTCATTTCTCGCCAG
>JAZRYQ010000284.1:0-5311 GCA_045600805.1 Candidatus Alloscillospira sp.
TTGCCTTTAATTTCATTGTAATAGGGCTGTACACGCTTGGTACAAGCGTTTTTGAAGACTTCCTGCTCGGATTCGGAGGCGCAAGTTATCCGGAGATCATTATGGTATTTACACCCGTTGTTGAGATGTTCGGTGCAGACAGATTTTTTACGGAAAGTATGTTCATATATGCGGCAGCAGGAATCGTTTTTATCATTGCTGCACTGCTTCTGGCAAGGAGGCACAAAACGGAAACGGCAACAGATGTCGTTGCCATACAGCCGTTAAAGCCTGTCGCAAGATACTGCATTGCCGTTTGCTGCGCGTTTGCGTTGGGACTTCTGCTGCATGAGATCCTCTTTTGGTCAAAAAGCAGTATTGCAGGTTATATCATCTGCTTTATCGTCGGTGCGTTTATCGGCTATTTTGCATCCGAAATGCTGATACGCAAGTCGTTTAAGGTTTTTGACAAATGGCCCGGCTTCTTAGCTGTCGCGGCAGTTCTGATCGCGTTTTTCATTTGCGTTGACGCGGACATTTTCGGATATGAAACGTATATTCCGAAAACAGAGGAGGTCAGAACTGTTCAGGGTTATATCAATGGCGATAATTTTCTTTCTCAGGAGAAAGATACCATTGAGCTTGTGCGGGGATTGCACAGTGAAATGACGCATGGAAACAAAAACGCGGAGGATTATTCAAGATACGGCTATATAAAAATAACGTATACGCTCGAAAACGGGAACAAAGTTACAAGATTCTATGAGGGCATGCTGCCGAGTGGTTGGGAGGAGATTTTCGACACATATGAAAGCAAACTGAACAGGGTCCTTCTCCCGGACGGCTATACGCCGGAGGATTTTGCGGAGGGATGGATAGAGTGGATAGATGACTGCGGCGACGAATATGCATTGAACAGCACGAAAATTACGCAGGAGCAGTTCAAAACGCTGTATGAGCTTGCGATAAGCGAATGTGCCGCGTCCGATATCGGAACGATATTATTTGCAGAAAATAATGTACAGCTTTATGCCGAGCTGACAAAACCGGAAACAGACTTTGACGGCATAACAGTAGACAGCGTGTTTGGCTATTCGCTGACGATACCGGAAAATGCCGAAAGATGTACGGAATATATAAAATCAATAATCGGTACGAATACAGACTGAGCGCAGCGTACTGCGCGTAGTAAAGGCTATGGCAAAATTGCCATAGCCTTTGTGTTTTTGTGCAAACAATTTGGAAATACAGATAATCAATTAGGGCTTGCAATATATGTGAAAATAATTGTATAATTAAAGTCTGATAATTGTAATTATCTATCTTGATGATTTGCGGATGAATAAGAAAGGTCGTGTATGCTTTGTCAAGAAAGTTTAAAACAATGGACGGCAACAACGCAGCGGCGCATGTTTCCTATGCGTTTACGGAGGTTGCCGGCATATATCCGATCACCCCGTCAAGCCCTATGGCAGATTATGTTGACCAGTGGGCGGCGGCCGGACAGAAAAATATCTTCGGAACGACCGTAAAGGTTATGGAAATGCAGTCCGAGGCAGGCGCTGCCGGTACAGTTCACGGCTCCTTGGGCGCCGGCGCACTGACAACGACTTACACGGCATCTCAGGGACTTCTTTTGATGATCCCGAATATGTATAAAATTTCCGCGGAGCTTCTGCCGGCAGTATTCCATGTTTCGGCGCGCGCCGTAGCGTCTCAGGCACTTTCCATTTTCGGTGATCATTCCGATATTTACGCCTGCCGTCAGACGGGCTTTGCCATGCTTTGTGAGACAAATCCGCAGGAGGTCATGGACCTTTCCGCCGTTGCGCATCTTGCCGCGATCGAGGGACGCGTTCCGTTTATCAACTTCTTCGACGGATTCAGAACGTCACATGAGATTCAGAAGATCGCGATTTGGGATTACGAGGATTTAAAGGAAATGTGCAATATGGACGCCGTTGCGGCTTTCCGCCGCCGCTCCTTAAACCCCGAGCATCCGACCATGCGCGGCAGCCATGAAAACGGCGATATTTATTTCCAGCACAGAGAAGCAAACAACAAATATTACGAAGCGGTGCCCGCTGTCGTTGAGAAGTACATGAACAAGGTCAACGCAAAGCTCGGCACGGATTATAAGCTGTTCAATTATTACGGCGCACCGGATGCAGAACGCGTTATCGTCGCGATGGGCTCGATCTGCGATGTCACGGAAGAGGTCATTGATTATCTCAACGCAAACGGCGAAAAGGTCGGACTTGTCAAGGTAAGACTGTACAGACCGTTCGCTGTCGAAAAATTCCTTGACGCTATCCCCGCGACCTGTAAGACGATTGCCGTTCTTGACAGAACAAAAGAGCCCGGCGCTATCGGTGAGCCGCTTTATCTCGATGTTATCGCGGCGCTTGCTTCCTCCGGACGCGGCATCAAAGTCATCGGCGGCCGATACGGTCTCGGCTCAAAGGATACGCCGCCGTCCTCCGTCTTTGCCGTATACGAGGAGCTTAAAAAAGACGCGCCGAAGGCACATTTCACGATCGGTATCAACGACGATGTGACATATCTTTCTCTTGAAGAAAAGCCCGCGCCGAATACGGCGGCAAAAGGCACGATCGAGTGCAAATTCTGGGGCCTCGGCGGTGACGGAACGGTCGGCGCGAACAAGAACTCCATTAAGATCATCGGTGACCATACGGACAAAAAGGTGCAGGCCTATTTCCAGTATGACTCCAAGAAAACCGGCGGCGTGACGATCTCGCATCTGCGTTTCGGCGATTTTGCCATCAAGAGCCCGTATTATATAAACAAAGCCGATTTTGTCGCCTGCCATAACCCGTCTTATGTCACAAAGGGCTATAAGATGGTAAACGATGTCAAGCCCGGCGGCGTTTTCCTCATCAACTGCCAGTGGACGCCCGAGGAGCTTGAGCATCACCTCAATGCAGAGGCAAAGCGTTATATCGCCGATAACGATATCAGGCTTTATACGATAAACGCCATTGACCTTGCCCGTGAGATCGGCATGGGCAAGCGCACAAATACGATTTTGCAGTCCGCCTTCTTTGCGCTTGCGGGAATTATGCCGCAGGAGGAAGCGATCGGCTACATGAAGGATGCCGCAACGAAGAGCTATACGAAAAAGGGCGCGGATATCGTTGCGATGAATCATAAGGCGATCGACCTCGGCGCAAACGCTTTTGTTAAAATAGACGTTCCCGCATCATGGAAAACAGCCGTTGATGACGGAAAGAGAGTAGCGCTTGACGGCAGAGAAGACCTTGTCAAAATGGTGGAGAACATCCTCGACCCGGTTGATAAAATGGACGGTGACCGTCTGCCGGTATCGGCATTTGCCGACCATGTTGACGGAACATTCAAGACAGGCGCCTCGGCTTATGAAAAGCGCGGTGTTGCCGTTACGGTGCCGACATGGTATGCCGATAAGTGCATTCAGTGCAACCAGTGCGCCTATGTCTGCCCGCACGCGACGATAAGACCGTTTGCTTTAACGGACGAAGAGCTTGCCAATGCGCCTGAGAATACAAAGTCCGCACCGTTCAAAGCCGGCAAGGGCAAAGGAAAATATCAGTTCACAATGGCAATCTCCCCGCTTGACTGCATGGGCTGCACGGTTTGCGTCGGTACATGTCCTGCGGGCGCTTTGGAAATGAAGCAGCTTGAAGAGGAAGAGCCGCAGCAGAAGGTGTTTGATTATATGGTTAAAGCCGTCGCCGACAAAGACGAGCTCAAGGACAACACGGTAAAGGGAAGTCAGTTCCGTCAGCCGCTGCTTGAGTTCTCCGGCTCGTGTGCAGGCTGCGCCGAGACATCATACGCGCGCTTAGTCACACAGCTTTTCGGTGACAGAATGATCATCTCCAACGCGACGGGATGCTCCTCCATCTGGGGTGGCCCTGCCGCAACCTCCCCGTATACGGTCAACAAAGAGGGCAAGGGCCCGGCTTGGGCAAACTCCCTGTTTGAGGATAACGCAGAGCACGGTCTGGGACTTTATATCGGTCAGAAAGCCATCCGCGCAAGACTCGAAGCAAAAACGCGCGAGCTTTTGAATACCCACATCTGTGACGAGCTTCGCGAAGCGGCCCGGAACTGGCTGGATACGTTCAACGATGCCGAAGCAAACGCCGAGGCGACGAAGAAGTATATCACAGAGCTTGAAGAGGACGTTATGTCCATTGACGATTATATCGGATTCTGCTCAAGCGATTTTGCAAAGCAGCTTTTCGGTGACAGACAGGAAGCGGAGATCGCAGAAGCCAAGAAGCTCAAAGCAAACGGCGCCGTGATCTGCCCGTGCCCGGGCTGCACGCTCGGCGCGGAGATCCTTGCGGATAAGGAATATCTCGGCAAAAAATCCGTGTGGATATTCGGCGGTGACGGCTGGGCATATGATATCGGCTTCGGCGGACTTGACCATGTTCTCGCATCCGGCGAAAACGTCAATGTATTCGTATTCGATACAGAGGTTTATTCCAATACAGGCGGTCAGGCATCCAAGGCGTCACAGATCGGTCAGGTCGCGCAGTTTGCCGCGGCAGGTAAGGCGATAGCAAAAAAGAGCCTTGCGGATATCGCGATCTCTTACGGCTATGTTTACGTTGCGCAGGTCGCTATGGGCGCAAATCAGGCGCAGACGTTAAAGGCTATCACGGAAGCCGAGAAGTATGAAGGCCCGTCGCTCATCATCGGTTATGCTCCGTGCGAGATGCACAGCATCAAGGGCGGCATGGCAAACAGCCAGAAGGAAATGAAAAAGGCTGTTGACTGCGGTTACTGGAACCTGTTCCGGTATAATCCCGCGCTTCGCGCCGAGGGCAAAAACCCGTTTATTCTCGACAGCAAAGCGCCGAACGGCGAATATCAGAGCTTTATCCTGAATGAGGCGCGTTATTCCGCTCTTGTGACGGCGTTCCCCGAAAGAGCAAAGGAGCTGTTCACAAAAGCAGAGGAAACAGCGAACGCGAGATTCAAAACGCTCGAAGAAAGACAGAAAAACGGATGAAGCAGTAATTTCCCGATGCCTGTTTTGATTTGCTGATACAGATATAAAGAAGCTCATAGTTTCCCACCGGAAGCTATGAGCTTTCAAACTGTAGAAAAGTCTCACAGAGGTCCTCCGCGCAGCGGAGGAATGAAACCGGATCTGTTTTTGGGGCAGCTTTGCCGCCGCAAAAACACCCTGAGGCAAGCGGAGCTTGCCCTCGCGCCGACCAAAGAGGGCAAAGCCCGATGCGATGGAGCGCGAGTTTTTTTCGTCGGCAAAGTCGGGCGGACTTTGCCAACGATTTGAAACAGCCCCGACACTGTCGGG
>JAZRYQ010000285.1:0-3520 GCA_045600805.1 Candidatus Alloscillospira sp.
CACTGCTTTGAAAAATCCTTCTGCCTGTCCGCCGATGTCTGCAACGCCTTTGACCCGAATTTCCCCGAGGTTTCGGAAAAGCGCAACAACGCAAAAATCAACTACGGCATGGGTATACTGAAATTTACCGGCAGCCGCGGAAAATCCGGCTCAAGCGACGCCTCCGCCGAAATTATCGCCATGCTCAGACGCATTTTCTCCGATAACGGCGTAACATGGCAGATGGCAGAGCTCGGAAAGGTCGATCAGGGCGGCGGCGGAACGATTGCGAAATTCATGGCAAACAGAAATATTGACACGATCGACGCGGGTGTACCGGTCATATCCATGCACGCTCCGTACGAGACCGTATCCGTATTTGATTGTTATATGACTTATAAAGGAGTAAAGGCGATTTATGATGTGCGATGAACTGAAAAACAAAATTGACGCGTGGTTTGATGACCACAAAAACGAAATGATAAACGACCTTGCCGCTCTCGTTTCTATCCGCAGCGTTGCAGGCGGCCCCGACGGCGACACACCGTTCGGCAAACCCGCTTTTGAAGCCCTGTGCAAGGCAGGACAGATAGCGGAAAACCTCGGTTTCAAAACAAAGCTTTATGACAACGCCTGCCTTTCCGCCGATATGAACGAGAAGGAAAGCGCTCTTGCCATGCTCTGCCATGTTGACGTCGTACCCGAAGGCGCAGGCTGGGACAGCGATCCGTACACGATGATAGAAAAGGACGGCGCACTGTACGGCCGCGGGACATCGGACGATAAAGGCCCGACAATTGCGTCCGTATACGCCATGAAGGCAGCAAAAGAGCTTTGCCCCGAGCTTTCCAAAAACTGCCGCCTGATTCTCGGCTCCTCCGAGGTAAACGGCGCTTCGGATCTTGAGCACTATGTAAAATATGACAAATACCCCGACATGGTTTTCTCTCCGGATTCCGATTTTCCGCTTATCAACATCGAAAAAGGCAGATTTGCCCCCGATTTTTCAAAAGATTGGGCTGAAAGCAAAGCGCTTCCGCGCATTACGTCGATCATCGGCGGAAATGTCAGAAACATTGTCCCGCGCGTGACAACAGCGGAAATCGAAGGGCTCAAAGCCTGTGACTGCAAGACCGTTTGTGACGATGTCGCAAACGCTTTCGGAGGAAGCATCGAAGCCGAGGACACAGTAAACGGCGTTAAGCTTACATGCACGGGCATTGCGGCACACGCGTCAACACCGGATGCAGGGCTTAACTCAACGACGCTTCTTATCACCGCTCTTCTTCATCTTCCGCTTGCGGAATGTGAAGGTCTTACCATGCTCCGCGCTCTCAACGAGCTTGTTCCGCACGGTGACGTGACAGGCAAAAATCTCGGCATTGCCTGCGCAGACGAGGTTTCCGGCGCGCTTTCTCTCAACTTCGGCGTTTTTGAGTACAGTCTTATCGGTATGCACGGCAATTTTGACGTGAGAAGTCCGGTCTGCGCCGATGAAATTTCTCTGGAAGCTCTCACAGCCGAAGCGTTCGGCAAAAAAGGGATTCATTACAGCACAGACAGCATATCAAGATCCCACTATGTCCCCGCCGATTCACCGTTTGTAAAAACGCTTCTTGATATTTACACAGATTTCACGGGTGAAAAAGGCGAAGCGCTTGCCATCGGCGGCATCACCTATGTCCACGAAGTTCCCGGCGGCGTGGCATTCGGCTGCACGATGCCGGGACACGATGCATTTATCCACGGCGCAAACGAGCACATTTATCTTTCCGAGCTTCTGACAAGCGCAAAAATATTCACGAAAGCAATTATTGACATCTGCAAATAATGAGGATGGTGACATATGGCATCGTGCGATTTTAAGTACCCTCACCTGTTTTCACCCATAACGCTCGGCAGGCAGGTATTCAGAAACAGAATTTTCGCTGCCCCGATTTCCGGCAGAAATATTGACGCGCATATGCGTCCCGACGACAATTACACAGCGTTTTTTGAGCGCAAGGCGATCGGCGGGGCAGCGTCAGTCTGCGTGGGGGAATCGGCAGTAGACGCTGAGCACGGTCTTTTCGGGGAATTCATGATATCCCTTGAAAATCCCGAAAATCATATACCGCTCAACAGATTATCAAAAGCCATAACGCGCCATGGTGCCGTTGCATCCATCGAACTTCAGCATGACGGGTTATATTCCAAACACTCAATGGCACAGGGTCACGTTGTTTACGGCCCGTGCGGTGGTGTTGACGCAGAAGGACATGAATATTTTGAGATGCCTGAAAGCGTCATATACGAAACAATAGAAAAGTATGCAAAAGCCGCAGCGTTTGCAAAGGAATGCGGCTTCGGCATGGTTACGATCCACGGCGGTCACGGTTGGCTGCTTTCCCAGTTCATGTCCTCCAAGGTCAACCGGCGGCACGACAAATGGGGCGGCACGCTTGAAAACCGTATGCGTTTTCCGCTTGCCGTATGTGACGCCGTGCGCAAAGCCGTCGGACCTGCTTTTCCGATCGAAATACGCATATCCGGAACGGAAGCCACTCCGGTCGGCTATGACCTTGAGGAAGGCATCGAAATCGCGAAAATGCTTGACGGGCATGTTGACCTTATCCATGTTTCGGCAGGACACCATGAAAATCCCGATGTTTTCACGGTGACGCATCCGTCCATTTTCATGGAGGACAGCTGCAACCTCCAATATGCCGCGGCGATCAAGCAATATGTGAAAACGCCTGTTGCGACAGTCGGCGCACATTGCGACCCGGAATTCATGGAGGAGATCATCGCATCCGGAAAGGCAGATGTGATCGAAATAGTCCGTGCGCTTCTGGCAGACCCGGATCTTCCGAAAAAAGCGCGTATGGGACGCACGGAGGATGTTCGCCCGTGCCTTAAATGTCTTGCTTGTTTTTCGCATTTGCTCACAAATGATCAAATCCACTGCGCGGTCAACCCCGAAATCGGACGTGAAACGGAAAACAAATACGTCCGCAAAGCTTCCGAGCCGAAAAATGTCCTTGTAGTCGGCGGAGGTATCGGCGGTATGCAGGCAGCGATCGAAGCGCGCGAAAGAGGTCATCACGTGATCCTGTGCGAAAAGTCAAACCGTCTCGGCGGAACGCTCAAATGTGAGGAATCGGTTCCGTTCAAAGCGAAAATCAAAGCCTATATAGAGTATCAGGAGCGAAAGGTGGAGGAATCCGGCGCTGAAATACGTCTCAACACTTGTGTTACACCCGAATATGCAGATCGTCTTTCTCCCGATGTGATCATCGCTTCACTCGGCGCGTTTCCCGCAAAGCCGCCGATTCCCGGCATGGAAAACACCTTTACCGCCGAGGAGATTTACACAGACACCAAAAAAGCCGGTCAGCGCGTCGTTATCATGGGCGGAGGGCTCGTCGGGACAGAGCTTGCCATACATCTTGCGCGTTTGGGACGCAGCGTTACGATTCTGGAGATGGCGCCGATGCTCAACAGCGGCGGGAATATTCTTCATCAGTTCGGGCTTGATCTCGAGATCCGCAAAAACAACATC
>JAZRYQ010000286.1:0-6251 GCA_045600805.1 Candidatus Alloscillospira sp.
CGATTTCAGCGCCGTCGTATCGACAAAGAGCCGTTATGCAAAGCCGACCAATGCGTCTGCAACATATAACGGAACAAGCGGAAAACCGTATATCACATGGTCGGCCGTATCCGAAGCAAACCAGTACAGTGTATACAGAGCAACGAGTCAGAGCGGAAGCTATTCATGGGTAGGAAATACGGGCTCAACAAGCTATACCGACACGTCAGCAGCACCGGGAGCAACCTATTACTACAAGGTATATGCATTCAAGAGCGGAACGGACGGTTTCGGCTCCGATTTCAGTGCTGTCGTATCCACGAAGTGCCGCTATGCAAAGCCGACAGGCGTAAGCGAATCAACGGATTCCTCGACCGGCAAGCCGAAACTTACATGGAATGATGTTGAGTACGCAGATCAGTACAGTGTATACAGAGCCACAAGTCAGAGCGGAAGTTATTCATGGGTAGGCAATACAGGCTCAACGAGCTATACCGATACGACAGCAGCGTCCGGAACGACCTATTACTACAAAGTATACGCGTTCAAGAGCGGAACGGACGGCTTCGGTTCAGACTTCACAACACCGGTTTCTGTTACGGCGAAGTAAAATTTAATCTCCCATTTGACCATTTATATTTTTTCAATCTATTGACTTCCCGCACAATATGTCATATAATCAGCACATGATAAACCGTTGAGGAAGAGTGAGTAAGGATTATTCCTGCTGTTTCAGAGAGCCGCGGGCGGTGTGATCGCGGTACGGCACTTAGTTCCGAATGGACTTCCGAGGACAAACAGAAAGGGTTTAACCGTAGTATGGGCGTCGGGGTGAGACTTCCCCGTTACAAAAGGTCGGCATATTTTCGTATGCGCTGAGTGGTCGTATCTTTGATACCTCAAGCCGGGTGGCACCACAGGAATATTTCATCCTGTCCCAGCATTATGCTGGGACAGGATTTTTGCTTTATGGAGGGAATTATGTTTGTAAAATCAAAACGTTGGCGCTCAAGCGCCGGATACGTTAACTTTTGATTGAAAAAATATACATGAAAGGAAAATGAAAATGAAGAAAGAAATACCTTATAAAATATACCTTGAAGAAAACGAGATGCCGAAGGCATGGTACAATCTCCGTGCCGATATGAAAAACAAACCGGCACCGCTGTTAAACCCTGATACCCATAAGCCGATGACGGCACAGGAGCTTTCTGCGGTTTTCTGCGATGAGCTCGTCGCGCAGGAGCTTGACGAAACATCACAGTATATCGAGATCCCGCAGGAGATACGCGATTTTTACAGAATGTATCGCCCGTCGCCGCTGATAAGAGCATATTGTCTTGAAGAACGTCTGCAAACACCGGCAAAAATCTATTATAAATTTGAAGGCAACAACACGGGCGGAAGCCATAAGCTCAATTCCGCTATTGCGCAGGCGTATTATGCAAAAAAACAGGGGCTGAAAGGCGTCACAACAGAAACCGGAGCAGGGCAGTGGGGAACGGCGCTTTCCATGGCATGCTCCTATTTCGGGCTTGACTGCAAGGTATACATGGTAAAGGTCTCTTATGAGCAAAAGCCGTTCAGACGGGAAGTTATGCGCACTTACGGCGCATCGGTCACACCGTCGCCGTCCATGGAAACGGAAGTCGGAAAGCGAATCCTTGCAAAACACCCGGGAACAGGGGGCAGTCTCGGTTGTGCCATATCGGAAGCCGTAGAGAAAGCAACCAATACGGAAGGATACCGATACGTTCTCGGCAGTGTGATGAATCAGGTCATGCTGCATCAGTCTATCATCGGTCTTGAAACGAAAGCAGCCCTTGACAAGTACGACATTCACCCCGATATGACCATCGGCTGCGCAGGCGGCGGCTCAAACCTCGGCGGACTGATAGCGCCTTTCATGGGTGAAAAGCTCAGAGGGGAAGCGGATTACCGAATTGTCGCCGTTGAGCCAGTGTCCTGCCCGAGCTTTACGCGCGGAAAATTCGCGTATGATTATTGCGACACGGGCATGGTCTGCCCGCTTCAGAAAATGTATACTCTCGGCAGTGACTTCATACCCGCTCCGACCCATTCAGGCGGCTTGCGGTATCACGGCATGAGCTCAACACTCTCACAGCTCTACCACGACGGACTTATGGAAGCCATCGCCGTACCGCAGACCGAGGTGTTTGAAGCGGCAGAGGAATTTGCACGAGTTGAAGGCATATTGCCTGCGCCGGAGAGCTCACACGCTATCAAGGTCGCGCTTGATGAGGCAAAACGGTGCAAGATGACAGGCGAAGAAAAAACGATCGTATTCGGTCTCACCGGAACGGGGTATTTTGACATGATGGCATATGAGAAATTTCACAACGGCAAGCTTGTTGATTATATTCCGACCGATGAAGAGCTCGAAGAAAGCTTTTCAAAGCTGCCGAAGGTACAATTTTGAAACTGCAATTTATCATTCAGACGATATAACAGAATGGGCTGCCTCTTAATGAGACAGCCCCTTTTTGCTGTATGGGCAGAATAGGACGTTTAAAATCTAAAATTCCTACCGCTTTATTGTTTGATATTCCTGCCTTACTGTTCGGCGCCCGGTACTTCGGAGAAATACGTTTTTTTCTGTCGAAAGCTATTGGCAATTTATTCTACATCGTGTAGAATAAATTCGATCTACATGATGTAGAATGGAGGAATCATTATGCCTACAATGGGAGTTTTAGAATCACGTTTTGCGGATATTATCTGGAGTCATGAGCCTTTGGCGTCAAAAGATCTGATCCGAATGGCAGAGGAAGAACTGAACTGGAAGTCAACAACTTCCTATACTGTTTTGAAGAGATTGTGTCAGCGCGGCATTTTCAAGCTACAGGACAAGGTCGTCACTTCCCTGATTTCACGGGAAGAGTATTACGGAATGAAAAGTGAACGATTTGTGGAGGAAAGCTTTGACGGCTCTTTACCGGCGTTTTTAGCTGCATTTGCTTCACGGAAAAAACTATCTGACAAGGAAATAGAGGAGCTCAAAAAGCTGATTGACGGAATGCGGAGGTAATACGATGTCCTTCTATACCATTTTGCCGATGTTATTGAATATGAGTGCAATCCGCGGAAAGCAGTTGCCATTGATGCTGTTTTATCCAGCTGTTTTAGCCATAATCATGACCGAATGATGTTTCGTTGCGCGTTTCAGAATTGCGTTTGCTGAAACTTCAAGCGCTCCAAATAAAAGGTTCGTCGCTGAGTGTATGCAAAAGATAGTCAGCCAGGATTTAAAGTGCTCTGCTCCACAAAGATAACCACCAGTAACTGGTGGTTTTCACAACACCTGGAAGGGGCTACTACCGGCTTGCCCCTAAAAGGGGCGCTGAATGTTTATTATCGCATCACATGCGCTGCCACCCGTAAACAGGTAAATCGCATTACTCCTAATGCAATACGACCTTTCGTTGCCTAACTTACGTGGATTTGCTTTCCTGCGGAAAACCTCATGCTAAAGCTATTTTTCTTCACCCGGTAGAACCGGTGGGTTCTTCCACGACTAAAGGCACCAATACAAGTGCACTGCGAAATTTCTCTTTTTGCCGTGTACACTTTTTTATATACAAACACAGCGATTTTTGATATAATCAAGAAAAAATCAAATCGGCGGTACGGAAATGAGAAGAACTGTTATCGGGATCCTTGCCCATGTTGATGCCGGAAAAACAACGCTGGCGGAGGCAATTTTATATAAGACGGGTATCATGCGAAAGCTCGGGCGCGTTGACCATGGCGACACCGTAATGGATACAAACGCTATCGAGCGCGAAAGGGGAATCACCATTTTTTCAAGTCAGGCGCATTTTGCGTTTTCTGACCTTGCAGTGACGCTGCTTGACACACCGGGACACGTTGACTTTTCTGCTGAAACAGAGCGCACGCTCAGCGTTCTTGACTATGCGATCCTCGTCATTTCCGGTACGGATTCCGTGCAGTCACACACGCGCACGCTTTGGAAGCTTTTGAGCTTGTATAATATTCCGACTTTTATTTTCGTAACAAAAATGGATTTTGCCAGACTTTCCCGCGAAGAAGTTCTCGCTTCCCTGAAAACGGAGCTTAGCGAGAGCTGTATCGATTTTTCAAATCTCTCCGACGATTCCGTAAAGGAGCAGCTTGCCGTTTGCCGCGAAGACATGCTTGAAAAATTCCTTGAAACAGGCGATGTTTCGGATGCGGATATTTCATCTGCCATCCAATCACGTTTATGCTTCCCGTGCTATTTCGGCTCGGGATTAAAGCTTGAAGGCATTGACGAGTTTTTAAACGGACTTGACAGGTTTATTACAGACAGCGAATATCCGGAAACCTTCGGCGCCAAGGTCTTTAAAATCAGTCATGACACGCAGGGAAACAGACTGACGCACATGAAAATTACCGGCGGCAGCCTGCGTGTCCGGGATATCGTCCAGAACGATGAAAAAGTCAGTCAGATAAGGTTTTATACCGGCTCAAAATTCAGTACTGCCGAATGTTCTTACGCAGGGGACGTTTGTGCAGTTACGGGACTTTCATCGACTTTAACCGGAATGGGGCTCGGATTTGAAAACACATCCGCAGAGCCCGTGTTAGAGCCCGTCATGCAATACAGGATAAATCTTCCTCCCGATGTCACACCGCAGAATGCCATGCCGAAGCTTAAAATTCTTGAAGAAGAAGACCCGCTTCTGCGCATTACATGGAATGAACATTTACAGGAAATCAGCGTCGGACTCATGGGGCAGGTGCAGGCGGAAATCCTGAAGGCCTTGATTCTTGACAGATTCTCTATGGATGTCACGATCGACTCGGGTCGCGTGATGTATAAGGAAACGATTGAAAATACAGTCGAGGGTGTCGGGCATTATGAGCCGCTCAGACATTATGCGGAGGTGCATCTGATTTTGGAGCCGCTTGCGCGCGGCAGCGGACTTGAATTTGCAGCAAAGTGCAGTGAGGATACGCTTGACCGCAATTGGCAGCGGCTTATCCTCACGCATTTATACGAAAAACAGCATCTCGGCGTTCTGACAGGCTCACCGATCACGGACATGAGAATCACGCTTGCTTCCGGAAGAGCGCACATTAAGCACACTGAGGGCGGCGATTTCCGGCAGGCAACGTATCGCGCGGTCCGCAATGGGCTTATGTTTGCAAAATCCGTACTTTTGGAGCCGTATTATGCGTTTAAGATTTTCCTCCCTCCGGAAAACCTCGGCAGAGCGATCAACGATATACGCACGGCAAACGGTGAGTTTGAAATCGGTGAAGATGCCGGCGGAATGTCACTTCTCACGGGTAGGGCACCTGTTGCTGCGATAAACGGCTATGCCTCCGTACTTGCCTCATACACCGGCGGACGAGGACGCATATTCCTTGAGCTTGCCGGATACGACGTATGTAAAAACGCCGATAAGGTCATTGAAGAATACGCCTATGAGCCGGAAGCGGATCTTGATAACACACCGGATTCCGTTTTCTGCGCGCACGGGGGAGGTTTCCCTGTCAAATGGAATAAAATCAGAGAGTATATGCATCTTGAAAGCTGTATTTCCGAAAATAAAGGCACCCCTGAAATCCGTCGCAGCATCCATATTGACGATAAAGAGCTTGAAGCGATCATGGAGCGGGAATTCGGCCCTGTGAAGCGGCCTGTTTATACGCCTCCGAAGGAAGAAAAAACCGAAAATCCCGAGCTATATTCTGAAATTACACGGAAAAAATGGTTTATCGTTGATGGCTATAATGTCATTTTTGCATGGGATGACCTTGCTGCGATCGCCGAAAAGGACATTGACGCTGCAAGAAATACGCTTTGTGATATTCTTTCCAATTACAGCTCATTCACAAAATACAATGTCGTTCTTGTTTTTGACGCTTACAAGGTATCCGGCGGAACGGGGAAGCGATACGAAAAAAACGGGATAAGCATCTGTTATACAAAAGAGAACGAAACAGCGGATATGTATATTGAAAAGCTTGTTTCGCAAATCGGCAGGAACGAACAGGTCAGAGTGGTCACCTCCGATAGGCTGATACAGCTATCCGCAGCCCGTTCAGGTGTACTCCGCATTTCATCGCGTGAATTTGAAAGTGACGTAAGCAAGGTTTCGGGCGAGATCCAGAATGTCCTCAAACGGCTTCACAGCCGTGCCAAAACAAGCATCGGAGAAAATCTTGCGGCAAAGGATGTTGAATATGGAAATTAAACCGATTGCTTATATTAAGACTGATTTTAAGGAAAAATTCGGAATACC
>JAZRYQ010000287.1:0-8376 GCA_045600805.1 Candidatus Alloscillospira sp.
CTGAGCTGCGCGGGAACATCCGGAACAGCAGAAGCATCCGTGATCAGCAGAAAAGCGCCGAAATCAATGCGTATATCTTTCTTTGCGAAAAACACGTCCGCGTCGCTTTGGCGTGCAATATACATAACCGTTGACAGCAGCGTATCCTGATTATCGAGGAATTCAACGATTCCCGACGTAAAATCAAAAGACGTGGTCAGCATTCTTTTTGAAAAAATAGCAAATCCGTTTTGCTCAAAGAAACTGTCATGTATAAACAATATCTCCACCTCCGTTTAAAATCATTATATTACAATTTAATCATTTCGCAAGAGCTCAATGCAAATATATAGCGCTTTCGGGTATCATTTTCCGTGATTTTGCGTTCAAATATATTATAATAATTATGTGCGTCATGCAACATCATCAGCATAACCATTATGCATAATAAACATTTTACAGTACGAATCTTCCTAAAAGCATTGCAATTTACCTTTAATAAAAATATTATTATATTAATTATTTATATGCAGGAACGGAGGAATTACGATGGAAGCAAGGAGAAAACCGCTTGACGGCATAAAAGTCATTGATCTTACGCGCGCATTGTCCGGTCCGATTTGTACATGTATGCTTGCCGATTACGGCGCACACGTCATCAAAATCGAGGATATAAACTGTGAATTAATGCGCGGATACCCGATAGGTGGCATGAAAAACGCGACCGAGGCCAATGACGGTTTCAGAAACTTCGCGTCGATCCACAGGAACAAGGATACGGTCTGCATGAAGCTCAGAGATCCCGAATGCATGAAGGCTTTGAAGCTCATGCTCAAAGACACGGATGTCCTTGTAAGCAATTACAGACCGGGTACGACAAAGGCAATGGGTATTGATTATGAGTCCCTGAAGGATGAATACCCGAGACTTATATGCGCCGAAGTCGCCGCTTTCCGCGAAAAAGGGCGCGAAATGGAGCCGGGCTATGACGTAGTCGTACAGGCAGCGTCGGGCATCATCGCATCAACGGGATATCCGGGACAGCCCCCCTGCAAGCCGGGCCCGTCCATGGCTGACATGGCATCGGGGCTTCAGCTTACACAGGGCATCCTTCTTGCGCTTGTGGAGCGTGAGAGAAGCGGTCTCGGACAGGCGGTCAATGTGCGTATGCAGGATGCCGCGATGTTCATGATGGCACAGTACTCAACGCCGCTCATCGACAACCCGGATTATGAGTTTGTACCCAACGGTATGGCGCACGTCGAAGCAACACCCTCAAACGGCTTTAAAACTTCAGACGGATACATATTCACCGCGCCCGCAGGCGATAAGCTTTTCCCGATCTTCTGCAACATCATCGGTATGCCCGATCTTCCGAATGACGAGCGCTTTAATACGATTCAAAAAATGATAGACAACCGAAGCATTCTGTACGATGACATCCTCGGCCCCATGTTCCTCACGAAAACAACGCAGGAATGGTACGAGCTTTTATCGTCGGCTGGTCTTCCCGTTTCACCTATCGCAACGGCAAAACAGGCATGGTGCAAGGCTGCCGAGCAGGGCTCACAGATCGTTGCCGCCGTTGAGCATCCGAAATTCGGCACGATCCATCTGCCGGGACTTGCAATCGAGCTTTCCGCAACGCCGGGAAGCGTTGACAAGTATCCCCCGTACCCTGGAGAGCATACGGTTGAAAATCTGAAGTCGATCGGTTATACTGATGAACAGATCGCAGAGCTTGAGCAAAGAGGCTCTGTCCGCTGCTGGCGGGATTAATGAATAAACGGGTGATTTGACTATGCTTTTTACAGGAATAGACATAGGCTCAACGACAACTGAAGCTGTTATCATCAATGAAAAAAAGGAAATTCTCGGCACGGCACAGATAAACACGGGCTTTGCGCTTGACGAAGCGGCCCGAAACGCCGTCGAGATCGCCTGCCGTGAAGCTGGATGCAGCAGAAATGATTTTACATATTGCATCTCGACCGGCTATGGGCGTGAGCTCGTGGATTTTGCCGATGACCAGTTTACGGAAATAGCCTGTCACGCAAAAGGCGCGAACTACTGTTTTCCGCAGGCGCGCGGCGTCATTGATATCGGCGGTCAGGACAGCAAGGCAATAAGCATTGATGAGGTCGGCGGCATCGTTGATTTTGCAATGAACGATAAATGTGCAGCCGGTACAGGCCGTTTTCTCGAGGTCATGGCAAGGATCATGGGTCTTGAGATCGGCGAAATGGGCAGACTTTCGCTGCAATCCACAAAAGATGTAAAAATCAGCAGCATCTGCACGGTTTTTGCGGAATCCGAGGTCATTTCTCTGCTGTCGAAGAAAATCTGCGAGCCGTATGACATTATGATGGGCATCCATAATTCGGTCGTTCGCCGGGTGAATATGCTCGTTCAGAAGGCAAGGCTTTCCGCGCCGATCGTAATGACCGGCGGCGTTGCAAGGAATGTCGGCGTGATACATGCTTTTGAAAAGCTTTTGAACACGGATATCCTCATTCCGGAAAACCCGCAGCTTATCGGCGCCGTGGGCGCCGCGATCATGGCATATGAGCAGTACAATAAGATAAACAAAAAAAGCAAGCCGGCGATCGTCCGCAACGCCGGCAAATACGGAGACTATTAATCAGGGAGGTAATATTAAAAATGGCATCTGAAGAACTGAAAGGCCTTATTCAGGAATTCTGTAAATACGCAGATAATCCCGAAATAAAGGCGCTTGAATGGAAAAACAAAACCGGAGGAAAAGTCATCGGTGTAGGCGGTCTTGACATTCCGGAGCCGCTTATCCATGCGGCGGGTATGCTCCCCGTTGTCCTTCTCGGAAACATGGAAGAGGTCACACTCGCAAACGCGCATGTTGAAATGCACCAGTGCGGCTATATCCGCTCGCTCGTTGACCTTGCGCTGAAAGACAAGCTTGCTTTCTGCGATGAATTTCTCTTCCACGATTGCTGTCATATCGTAAGAATGCTGATGGATGCTCTCCACACATTCAAGGACGGCCTTCCGAAAACGAAATTCGCCTATTTCAGCCCGCTTCTTGAGTATGAAACGGCGCAGAAATACACAAGCTCCGAGATGCGCAAATTAAGAGCAACGCTGGAAGAGATTTCCGGCAGCACCATCACGGACGAAAAGCTCGCGGAAAGCATCAAAGTGTTCAACAAGCAGAAAAAGCTTCTTATCGAGCTTTACGATATCCGCAGAGCAAATCCCATGCTTCTCACCGGCTGGGAGGTTACCGAGATCGTAGCCGCCGGCATGGTCATGCCCAAGGAAGAGCACATTGCAATGCTTGAGAAGCTCATCGCTCTGTTGAAAGACATGCCGAAAGAAGAAGTCAAGGGCACTCCCGTTATCGTTCACGGCAGCCTTTGTGAGCGCTGTGCAAAGAGCGTTCTTGACGATATCGAAAGCTGCGGCGGCGTCATCGTTGATGATGACCTTTATGTCGGCTCCAAATACTTCAACACGCTTTACGACGAGACGATCGCTCCGATGGACGCTCTGCTCAAGGCTTATGTAAACCGCAAATCTCCCTGCCCGACAAGATATGAAGAAAGAGACCCCGGCGATTACATTGCAGATGTCTGCAAAAATGCCGGTGCAAAAGGCATCATCATGGTCGTTGTAAAGTTCTGCGAAGCACACGACTATTTGTACTTCACCGCGCACAGACGCTTTGAACAGCTCGGCATTCCCGAAATGCTCGTAGAAACCGTACACGAAGGCAGCGCTGAGGGCCAGATCAAGACAAGACTTCAGGGATTCTTTGAGAAATTGGAGGCGCTTTAAATGTCAAAGGTTAACAGAATCAAATGTACAGCAAAAATATCTCCCATGATGGACGAATACTATGCAAGCATGGCGCATTATGACTGCGTAGCATGGTGCATGGGGCCTTCCGCTTATGAAATGATGGGCGCTGCGGGAGTAAGCTGCTTCCAGGCAGAAAGCTCATCTGCGCGTATTGCAGGTCAGCACGCGGAGACGCCATTCATCGAATACGGTCAGGCACACGGCGTAAGTCCCGATATGTGCTCTTACGCGAAGATCAACCTCGGTCTCGTGCTCATGCAGCAGGCAGGTCTTTGGGATCAGATCGACGAAAAATACCGTCTTTCACCTCCGGACCTCATCGTCGCCGGCAATATCTGCCCGAGTATGATGCAGTGGGCGCACGTCCTCGGCAAAATATACAATGTTCCCGTTTTCATCATTGACTATCCGTTTGCATACGATGACAGCGATGAAAACCTCCTCCGAAACGCAAGATATGTCCGCGCACAGCTTGAAGAGCTGAAGAAGTTCCTTCTCAAGTGCAGCGGTAAAGAGGTCTATGAGGAAGAGAAGCTCCGTGAACAGACCGCAGCCTGCCGTGAGATCTCCATTTATCAGCGCAATATTTCCCAGCTTGCACAGGTCGTCCCCGCTCCGGCAAGCTTCATTGATAACGCCGTTTCCATGACGCCCGCTATTTCCATGAAGAATAAGCAGGCAGCAAACTTCTACAAAGAGTACATGGAAGAAATGATCGAGCGCGTTGTAACCGGCAAGGGCAGCCTTGACAATGAAAAATACCGCATTATGTGGCGCGGCAACTTCCCGTGGTTCAAAATCGGCTTCCTTTCAAGACTTCTCGGCAGCTATGATGCTCTTCTCGTTTCCGGCTGCTACGGTCTTACAGGCCTTGATGAAAACGCAGGCTATAAGCTGATCCCGCCCGACGGATATGATCTTGAAGATCCCCTTTGGGGTATTGCCTGCGGCGGTATCAACGGCGGCTATATTTCCAACTACGATAACAAGTGGAAGAGCGAGTTTATACAGTACGTCAATAAGTACAGCATTGATGCCGTGATCATTCAGGCACCGCACACCTGCAGACCGTGGACGCTTACAACGCGCGACCTTGCAAAGCGTGTTGACGAAGAGCTCGGTATCCCGGCTATCGTTCTGGAAGCAGACCACACAGACCCCGCTTACTTCAATGACGCACAGGTCGAGACACGTATCAAAGCCCTGCTTGAAACCGTCGATGCAAGACGCGAAGCAAAGGCAAAAGAAGCGCAGATATTCTGAGATCTTCAATAGGTAAAAGCCTTAGTGCCGAAAGGATACCGGCACTAAGGCTTTTTATCATCCTAATTCTGCATTTATAATTGAAATATTCAGAAATAAGTGTATAATGCTTATTATCGAAATCAAGGAGGCTCGGAAATGAAAAACACAGAAAAAAACGGCAGTGTAAACCATTTTGCCGAATTTATCATCGGCATTGCCATGATGATCGCGGGACTTGTGATTCTTCTTATGAACATACAGGTACATTCCTTCGGATTTTTCCGTATCGGGAAGTTCAGCTCTGCCCCGGTTCTCATAATACTATTCATCTTTCTTCTTGTCTGGGCGATAATACGCGGGAAAGTCTTTCAGTGGATACTTGTTGCAGCTGACATTCTCTGCATAATTATTTCGGTCATTCTCGGAACGGAATTTTATTTTAACAGAATGAATGCTTTCACCCTGCTTGTTATGCTCGGCATGTTCGCTGTCGGTGTAGGGCTTGTCCTCAAAAACCTTTCCTATATGAAAAATAAATAATTCCGGTCGTGATTTTATGGTAAAACAAAATAATAAAGAGCTGTTTGAAAGCATGCCGGTCGCCAGGGCGATCCGCACAATGGCAATACCTACGATCATCGGACAGCTTATCGTACTTATATATAACATGGCGGATACGTTCTTTATCGGGCGCACAAACAATCCGTACATGGTTGCCGCAGCTTCGCTCATATTGCCGATATTCAATATCACCATTTCCATCGCCTCAATATCCGGAGTCGGCGGAAGCGCTCTTCTTTCAAATCTGCTCGGCGCTTCAAAAGAGGACGAGGCGAAAAAAGTATTCAGCTTCAGCGTTTATTTTGCTCTTTCACTTGCGGTCATTTTTTCCGCTGCTGTTCTGATTTTCATGAAGCCGCTGCTTGCGTTGCTCGGCGCAGGGGCTGAAACATATGATTTTGCGCGCTCATACGCTTTATGCGTCATTGTTGCAGGCGGTATTCCGACCATTATGTCAAACGTCTTTGCAAGCTTTGTGCGCAATATAGGTGAATCCGGCAAAGCAGGCTTCGGCGTAACGCTCGGCGGCGTTATCAACATAATCCTCGACCCGATTTTCATGTTTGTCATTCTCCCCGAAGGGCATGAAATACTCGGAGCAGGAATCGCTACCTGCATTTCCAATTGCATCTCATGCATATATTTTATTCTGACCATAAAAAGCCTCGGCAGCAGTTCCGTTCTGCGTCTCGCGGATATCAGGCATATGCCCGAAAAATCGAGTATTGCCAAAATTTTTGCAGTCGGTATCCCGTCATCGGTAACTACGCTTCTGTTCGATCTTGACTATGTTGTAATTGACAGGCTTATGTCTTCATACGGAGATATACCTCTTGCCGCTGTCGGGATCGTTCTGAAAGCGGAACGTCTGCCGCTGAATGTCGGACTCGGAATCTGTCAGGGCATGGTGCCTATCGTCGCATATAACTATTCCGCCGGTAACTTTAAACGTATGCGTGAGGTTTCGCGGTTTTCGCTTCTGTGCGGCATTGTATGCGGCGTAATAAGCATTGTCCTTTATGAAGTATTCGCTCCGTACATCATGCGCTTCTTTATTGATGACGCAAGTACCGTTCTTCTCGGAACGAATTTCCTCCGTGCGCGCTGTCTTGCAACGATATTCATGTTTTTGAGCTTCTATCATGTTTTCCTCTTCAATAGCTATGTACGGGGAAAAGAGGCGCTCTTCCTCGGTGTAGTCCGCTGGGCGGTGCTGAATATTCCGATGCTTTTCATCCTCAATTCCATATTCGGCATGTACGGCTTAGTATGGGCTCAGCTTATCGCAGACGTTCTCAACGTGATACTTTCTCTGTTCGTTCACAGACGGTTTCTTAAATCGCAGGATCTTCTGGATCCATAAGAACTTTTATGAATATCTTTCTGTTATTGTATTTCATTTGCATTTGACATATGGTAATATAGAATCATTCTGAAACATCAAAATGAAAAGGAGCATGAAAATGAACACATTTTTTGCAAAGTGCATTGACTTATGCACAAACTTCGGCGGGAAGATCATCGCAGCCATCGTAGTACTTATTGTCGGCAGTATTATCATCAAAGCTGTGAAAAAAGCGATCGATAAGACAAAAAGCATTGAAAAGCTCGACAAAACCGTTCAGAGCTTTGTAAAGGCTCTCATCGTAACGCTCATGTATGTCATCCTCATCGTCAGCGTTATCGGCATTCTCGGTATCCCGATGAGCTCTGTCATTGCAGTGCTCGCTTCCTGCGGTCTTGCCATCGGTCTGTCCCTGCAGGGTGCTCTCAGCAACTTTGCTGGCGGTCTCATGATCCTTGTCTTCAAGCCCTTCCGCGTTGGTGATTATGTTGACGCTTCCGGCGCATCGGGAACAGTGGATGACATCAGCTTTTTCTACACGACCATTCTCACGGTCGACAATAAGCGCATCACGGTCCCGAACGGCGCTCTTATGAATGCGAATGTGACAAATTACAGCATTGAAGACCTCCGCCGTGTTGACCTCGATTTCAAGGTCACAAATGACTGTGACTTCAATCTTGCAAAAGCGGTTCTTTTAAAGGCAGCCGAAGAAACTGCCGGTGTAAAAGCCGATCCCGCGCCGTTTTCCCGCATGACAGCCGTTGATGATGACCTGTTTATCCTCACGGTCCGCGCATGGTGTGACAGCGCAGCATACTGGGATGTTTACTTTGACCTCATTGAAAATTGCAGCAAGGCCCTCGGTGAAAACGGTATCGACGATCCCGAAGACAAAATTGCCGTGCGCATCGTAAAAGAGGACTGATCATTTCTCAAAACCTCGCTTGCGTTTTTCGGATGATTTAAAACACCGCGATCAGTGATTGCGGTGTTTTTCATATTTCACATAAAATCATGAATTTTCGGCATTTATTATTTCGTTTCAATGTATTATAATCAACCTATAATAACAATAGGAGGTCAAACTATGTCATATACATTCAGTCCGATGACGGACAGAGTCAAAAAAATGCGTGAACGCTACCGCACGACGCAGCCGCAGGTATGCCTTGCGCGTTACAAAATAATGACCGAGTTTTATAAAAACAACAAAGACCTTATCGGCATTTTAAAACGTGCCAAAAACTTCCGCAATATCTGTGAAAAGCTCCCTCTCCGCGTTGATGACGGCGAAATTATCGTCGGCTCGGCAACGGCCATGTACCGCGGCGCCTGTGTTTTTGCGGAAAACTCGATTGCATGGCTTCTGGACGAAGCAAGGACGAATCTCATCAACACGCGAAACG
>JAZRYQ010000288.1:0-5522 GCA_045600805.1 Candidatus Alloscillospira sp.
GGGATCAACATTGAGTCAGTTCCGGAGGAAATTCTGCTCGCTGTCCCCTCACCGAGAGGCGACAAAAACGCGCCGCTGAAAGCACTGATTTTTGACAGCCAGTATGACAGCTACCGCGGTGTTATCGTCTATATGCGCATAATGGAAGGCACTCTCCGTGCCGATGATGAGGTCCTCATGATGGCAACGGGTGCTGTTTATCGCGTTGTCGAGGTCGGGCACATGAGACCTATCGGTCTCGAGCCGTGCGCCGAGCTCACGGCCGGCGACGTCGGCTATCTTACCGCAAGCATAAAAAACGTTGCCGATACGCGCGTCGGCGACACGGTAACGAACGCGGCTATGCCTGCAAGCAATGCGCTTGCCGGTTACAGACCCGTCCAGCCGATGGTATTCTCCGGTATCTATACCGCGGACGGCGCAAAATACCCCGATCTGCGCGATGCGCTTGAAAAGCTGAAACTGAATGACGCGGCGCTTTCCTATGAGCCGGAATCCTCGATCGCTCTCGGCTTCGGTTTCCGGTGCGGCTTTCTCGGACTTCTGCACATGGAGATCATTCAGGAGCGCCTTGAAAGAGAATACAACCTTGACCTCATAACCACGGCTCCGAGCGTCATTTACAGAGTTACCAAGACAAGCGGCGAGGTCGTCATGATAGACAACCCCCTCAATTATCCCGATCCCGCCGAAATTGCAATGGCGGAGGAACCGTTCGTAAAAGCGTCTATCATGTGCCCGACGGAATTTGTCGGAAACATCATGGATCTTTGTCAGGACAGACGCGGCGAATATAAGGACATGGCGTATCTTGACGATACGCGCGTTGAGCTCCACTATGAAATGCCGCTGAATGAAATCATATACGATTTCTTTGACGCGCTCAAATCACGCAGCCGCGGTTACGCGTCGCTTGATTACGAATTTCTGGGTTATCGTGAATCCGAGCTTGTAAAGCTTGATATATTGTTAAATGGCGAGGTCGTTGATGCTTTGTCATTCATCGTGCACAAGGAAAAAGCGTACGCACGCGGCCGCAGGATAGCCGAAAAGCTGAAAGACAACATTCCCCGTCAGCTCTTTGAGATCCCCGTTCAGGCAGCGATCGGCGGAAAGATCATCGCCCGTGAGACGATAAAAGCGCTGCGCAAGGATGTTCTTGCAAAATGCTACGGCGGCGATATTTCGCGCAAAAAGAAGCTGCTCGAAAAACAGAAGGAAGGCAAAAAGCGCATGAGAAGCCTCGGCTCCGTTTCCGTTCCGCAGGAGGCATTCATGGCAGTATTAAAATTAGATGATAATTGACCATTATCAGTAAATAACGTTGAAAGGATATAGCGTATGAGTTACGAAAGCGAAAACCTCGTACAGGAAATTGAAGAAACATTGGAAGAAAACACGGAAGCCGTTGAACAGACTGACGAAGAAATGCCGCAGGATGTGCCGAAGAAAAGGAAAAAGCTTATCAAGCGCAAATACAAATCCATCAAAAAAGCGCCGATCATACTATATCTCACTCTTGCCGTGTTCGGAGTCATTCTCTGCATCATGAGCTGGGGTGTCGAATTCAATCTGTTCGGCAACATAAATTCGCCTTATCTCGGGATCCCCGGCGGCATCATTACGATGGGCGCTATTGCCATAGAGCTTTGGGGGATCAAATGCCCGTACTGCGGCAGTCACAAGGTCGGAAGAGTCATCGGCTTTAAGCTCAAATATGACAAAAAGGTCGAATGTCCCGATTGTCACAAGCACATACTGATAAAATAAGCGGCGATGAATATGGACCTTGAAATGTGTGTCCCCTGTCTTTTCGGGCTTGAGGGACTTGCTGCCGACGAATTAAAGCGGCTTGACATGAAAAATGTGCGCGCTGAAAACGGTCATGTTCTGTTTTCCGGCACCTGCGCCGATGTTGCGAGGGCAAACATCAATCTGCGCACAGGGGAGCGCGTACTTGTGACCGTCGGAGAAACCGACGCCAATACGTTTGACATGCTTTTTGAAGGCGTGAAAGCCATGCCATGGGAAAAATATATCCCGAAAGACGCAGCCTTTCCCGTAAAAGGGCATAGTCTCAATTCCGCGCTTCATTCGATTCCGGACTGTCAGAAAATCGTCAAAAAAGCCATTGTCGAGCGTTTAAAGACGAAATACAGAACGGATTGGTTCAAGGAAACGGGGACAAAGTATCAGATACAGTTTGCGATTCAAAACGACAAGGCTCGTCTTTACATCGACACGACGGGTGCGGGACTGCACAAGCGCGGCTACCGCCCTGTCGGCAATGCCGCTCCGCTCCGTGAAACACTGGCCGCCGCAATGGTAAAGCTTTCACGTTACCGCGGACGCGAGTATGTCTGCGACCCGTTCTGCGGCTCCGGTACGATTCCGATCGAAGCGGCGCTCACCGCGTTAAACCGTGCGCCGGGGCTTCACAGGAGCTTTGATTCACAGCGTTTTCTGTGGATGGAAAAGGCGGACTGGCTGAACGCGCGCGATGAGGCGATCTCCAAAGAATATAACGGTGCATACGAAATTTGGGGCGGAGATATTGACCCCGCGTGCATCGAGATCGCGAAAGCAAACGCAAAGCGCGCAGGCGTTGAGAAAACCATCCGTTTTGAAAAAGCCGAAGCTGCCGCGTTTTCCCGGCAAACGAGCGGCGGCATCATAATATGCAACCCGCCGTACGGCGAGCGCGTCATGGAAAAAGCCGAGGCTGAGGAAATTTACAGAAAATTCGGAAAAGCCGTGAGACGTCTTGACGATTGGAAAATGTACATTCTCTCGTCACACACCGAGTTTGAGCGCACCTTCGGAAAGACCGCGACAAAAAAGCGCAAGCTCTACAACGGCATGATAAAATGCGATTTATTTATGTATTATTGAGTATTGTTATATTTCCCATAAAATTTAAGTATGAAATTTTCGTAAAATTATGAAAATAATGCTTGCAAGTTTGCGCAACATATACTATTATAGAGCATAGGTTAGCACTCTGACCTTTTGAGTGCTAAACGTAAAAATGTTTATTATTTTATCAATATATTCAGGAGGTATTCCAAATGAAACTGAAACCATTGGCAGACAGAGTTATCATCAAGCAGTTTGAGGCCGAGGAAAAGACAAAGAGCGGCATCATCCTCACAAGCGCCGCTCAGGAAAAGCCGCAGATGTTTGAGGTTATTGAAGTTGGCCCCGGCGGTATCGTAGACGGCAATGAGGTCGTTATGACCGTTAAGCCCGGTGACAAGGTCATCACGGGCAAATACACCGGCACGGAAGTTAAAATCGGCAGCGATGAATATGTCATCGTAAAACAGAGCGACATTCTCGCTATCGTTGAGTAATTCAGGAGGTATTTAAAATGGCAAAGCAGATCATTTACGGTGAAGACGCACGCAGATCACTGGAAAGCGGCGTAAATCAGCTTGCTGATACAGTTAAGCTCACAATCGGTCCCAAAGGCAGAAACGTAGTTCTCGAGAAGAAATACGGCGCTCCCCTCATCACGAACGACGGTGTTACGATTGCTAAGGAAATCGAGCTCAAGGACCCGTTTGAGAACATGGGCGCTCTCTTAGTCCGCGAGGTATCCTCCAAGACGAATGACGTTGCCGGTGACGGTACAACAACGGCTACCCTGCTTGCACAGGCTATGATCCATGAAGGAATCAAGAACGTCGCAGCCGGTGCAAACCCGATGGTCATGCGCAAGGGTATCCAGAAGGCCGTTGACGCAGCAGTCGGCGCTCTCAAAGCAAACAGCCAGCCCGTCAAGGGAACGGACGACATCGCAAGAGTCGGCGCTGTTTCCTCCGGTGATGAGGTTATCGGAACACTTATCGCCGAGGCTATGGAAAAGGTCTCCAAAAACGGCGTTATCACAGTCGAAGAATCCAAGACAGCCGAGACTTATTCCGAGGTCGTCGAAGGTATGCAGTTTGACCGCGGCTATATCACACCGTACATGGTAACGGATACCGATAAGATGGAAGCCGTCATTGACGATCCGTTCATCCTCATCACAGATAAGAAGATCTCCAACATTCAGGATATTCTCCCCGTTCTTGAAAAGATCGTTCAGGCAGGACGCAAGCTCATCATCATCGCGGAGGACATCGAGGGCGAAGCTCTTGCAACGATCATCCTCAACAAGCTGCGCGGCACATTCACATGCATCTGCGTCAAGGCTCCCGGCTTCGGTGACAGACGCAAGGAAATGCTCCGCGATATCGCCGCTCTCACAGGCGGTCAGGTCATCTCCTCCGATCTCGGCATGGAGCTCAAGGAAGCTGACATCCCGATGCTCGGCAGAGCACGTCAGGTAAAGGTTTCCAAGGACAACACCCTTATCGTTGACGGTTACGGCGCAGTTGAGGACATTCAGGCACGCATCAACCGCATCAAAGCGGAAATTGAAACAACAACATCCGATTATGACCGTGAAAAGCTTCAGGAGCGCCTTGCAAAGCTCTCCGGCGGCGTTGCTGTCATCAAAGTCGGTGCTGCGACCGAGACGGAAATGCGTGAGAAGAAGCTCCGCATCGAGGACGCTCTCAACGCAACACGCGCAGCCGTTGAAGAAGGCATCATCGCAGGCGGCGGCTCTGCATACGTTGTCGCAGGCAAAGCTGTCAATGCTATTCTCGGAACACTTGAGGGTGACGAGAAAACGGGCGCTGCTCTCGTAGGCAAAGCTCTCGAAGCTCCTATCAAGCAGATCGCCGTAAACGCAGGTCTTGAAGGCGCTGTCATTCTTGACAAGGTTTACGCAAGTGATGACGTAAACTTCGGCTTCGACGCATACAAAGAGGAATACTGCGATATGATCGCAAGCGGTATCGTTGACCCGACAAAGGTCTGCCGCAGCGCTATCGAAAACGCAGCCTCCGTTGCTTCCGTCGTTCTCACGACAGAATCCCTCGTTGCTGACATTCCCGAGCCCCCTGCTCCGGTAGCGGCTCCCGCCGGCGGCGACATGGGCGGCATGTATTAATATAAAACAGCGCATAATAGTAACCCCAGCCGAATTAATTTCGACTGGGGTTATTTCTTTGCCGAAGCAAAACATTTTAAACAAACATCAGCTTATTTCTTACATGACCGCGATGACGATATTCTCGCCGTCGGCGGAAATCGACACCTGTGTGATTTTTCTTTCGTAATTTGAGATGATCTCCGAGGCTATCTTGTCCTCGATATCGTGCTCGATCGTGCGGCGGAGATTTCGTGCGCCGTAGGTTATCGAATATGCCTTCTTTTCAAGCCATGAAAGAACGTCCTCTGTCCATATCAAGTGCATGTTCTTTTCAGCCATAGACGCCTTTAACTCATTCAGCATAAGCTTTGCGATATCGCGGAAGTTCTCCGATGTGAGATGGTTGAAGTGCACGATCTCATCGACGCGATTGATAAACTCAGGACGCAGAAAATCATTCAGCGCCTTCATGGCCTTTTCTTTTCCCTGCTCATCGACGGTGCGGTTGAAGCCGACTGCGCCGTCATTTTTATGGCTG
>JAZRYQ010000289.1:0-6161 GCA_045600805.1 Candidatus Alloscillospira sp.
ATGTCCTGATCGTAGTACATGCCGAGGTACTGGTCAACGCGGCCGTAGCTGATGCCGTGGAGCTGACCGTCCATAATCATGGCAAGCTGATACAGGTAGATGCACTGAACGGCATCATGGAAGTTGCGGCAGGGATTTTCCATGATCCAGTCAAGGCAATCGCCCATTCTCATGAGCTCTGCTTTGCGCTCGGGATTTGTTTCCAGTTCTGCAAGACGATAGCACTCTTTTGCATATCTCTTTGACCAATGAATAAGACCTTCGGAAACAATGGAGATCGCACGGTAGAAGTTATACTGCTCTATCGTGTCACCGAAGATGCCGTCTTCTTCAAGCTTTCTCATTTTTTCTTCCGCTTCCTTCTGAATAGCGCCGAAGCCCTTGCGGGTAGCTGTCCAGAAATTCGCAGTGAAATGTCCGACCGGTGACTGACAGTTGTCTTTAGCACCGAAGAACAGAACGCCGTTTCCGATCATGTTGTCACGGTGGAAGCGGGGCATGTATTCATCGACCATGGCGCTCATGCTGTGGTTATCCCAGTAATCGCCTGTTTCAAGAACGTATTTCTCGTCCTCAGGGTCTATGTCATACGGGTCCTGCTCACGCAGAGGGATCGTACCGGCACGCAGCTCTTTCATAAACCAGTTGAAGGATGTTTCCGGATAAAGAGCGCAGCAGCGATAGCTTGTGCCGTGCCAGCCGACGATGACCTCATCCTCATTGATGAGAACGGGCATGTTTTCAAACAGATTGCGCAGGTTTTTCGCGCGCTTTAAAATACCCGTAAGCTGCGGGTTGTGCATATAGAATTCTGTGACAAGACGGTAACGATTGATGTCAATACGTGGTCTTGTCGTGCGGTATTTCTGACGTATTTTCTGAACACGGTCAGTGACGGGTTTAAGCTGATACATGTGTATATACCTTCCTTTATATAGATTGTGTATACATTTTACCATTCTGCTTTCAAAAAGTCTATACACAAAACTGTATGGATATATTCTTTTTACAGTTGACAATACTAATTAATATATATATAATTACAATTAGTTAATAATATTGTTTATATCCGAAAAATCTTGGAATTTTTTGTTATTTTTCGTATAAGCAAATTTTTAAATATTTAACGGGGTATAAAATGAAACCGATTATTGCATCGCTTTTTGCAATCGGTTGGATAGATATATTAAATCCTGCCGGAATTTCCATCGTAATGCTGCTTGTGCCAATCGTGAAAAAGCGTTGGCATGCGCTTTTATTTGTAATCTTTGCATATATTGCATATGCACTTGGCGGGATAGGCATATTTTTCGGTGTTGATAAATTTCTGAAGGATTTTTATATCAGAATTAACAATCATTATCCGGTGCAGATGTCGATCGCCAAGCTCGTTCTCGGAATCATATGCATTGTTGGGTTTATCCTGATGGTCATATATCTTGTTAAAGCTGCTGTACAGCACAGAGAGCTTTCCATGAACGATATGCTGAAAATCAAATCCGTTTCACCGATATTTATAATCCTTCTTGCTTTCGGCTCAACGTGGAGCGAGTTGTTTACCTGTGTAACGCTTCTTGGCTTTATAGGAGTTCTGATTGCAAATTCCGTGACGCTGCCATCAGCGATAGGATTGATATTTATTTACTGTATTTTTTCGCTCATACCGACACTTGGCGTGTATATCCTGTATTTTCTCGTAACGGGGGATAAGCTGCAGAAAATTCTGAATGTGATCAGAAAAATAATGACGACTTTTTGCTTTTACTGCATTCCGGTCATATTTGCGATCGGTGCGGTATGGGGATTAAAAGAGGGAATTTCCGGTTTACTTTAAGAAGAGAGGAAAAATGAATGGAGACTTTTGGGGGGAAAACACTGTATAAGCTGAGTGACGCACAAAAGCTTTTGCGGTGGTCTGAGGCATTTTCAATCGAAAAACGGAAAGTCAAAGAGAACAACATTCTCAGTTATTCTGTCAAAGCGCCGTATGATACCGAGCATACAGCAGAACAGATAGCCGATGCGTTTGAGGGAGCGCTGAACGAGGTCATCAAAAATAATGATTCGCTCAGAATTCATATCATAAAAACATCAAAAGGTCTGCGCCAGTATATTGAAGATCATACGCCGCGTTCATTTGAGCGCGAGAATATCGACGGTGAAACCGGATTTGACGATGTGCTTGCGAATACCGGAAAATATAAAGTTGACTGGCTTGACGATCATCTGCTGTTTGCAAAAATTTTTATTCTGAACAGTCACCAGGCGGCTATGCTTATAAGAATACATCACTCCGTTTTTGACGGGTACAGTACAAAGCTGTTTTTTGAGCAGTTTCTTGATGCCTATAAAGCGATACTCAACGGTGAAACACCGACTGAGCCGAAGAAATTGTATTCCATTACAGAGTATTTCAAAGAAAACGATGAGTATCTTCATTCGCCTGCTTATAAGGCGGACAGAAAATTCTGGTATGACAAGTATAATCATCAGCGGCATTACAGCTTTCCGGCAGGCTACCGTTCCGAATTCGGTGATTGCAGCTCGTCCGAAATATTGCTTGAAGGTGAGATATACGAAAATATCTGTGAGCTTGCAAGTCAATGCAATTGTTCGCTCCAGTCCGCTTTGATGTCGCTTGCGGCGATAACGACCTATGTTATCACCGGAAAAGACAATTTCTGCCTTTATTCTCTGACGCACGGCAGAAGAAAATTCACTTCGAAGAAAACGATCGGCTGCATGATGAATACTGTGCCGATTTTCTATGATATAGCGGATAAGGACAAGCCTGTCAATGAATTTATCCGCGAAAGCTATCTTGATTTTATGGACACATTAACGCACGCGCGTCTTTCCATGGGTGATCAGGTACCGATGTCCTATAAAGAACCGATAAAGCATTTTCTGAATTTCAACCACGGCTGGCTGCTGTTCAGTACAATGGATTATGAATCGGTCAAGGAAAACGCAGCACTTGAAATTACGGATCTGCCGTCGCTCAATCAGGCACATCAGTTCTATGCGTCGATTCTTGAAGTGCCTGGGGAACATGTGCGAATCAATTTCCAGTATCAGATACATAAATTCAAACGGGAAAAGATAGAAAAAATACTCAATGTCTTTTGCAAAGTCTGCACGGAAGCAGCGAGAAACAGCAATGTTACTGTTTCAGAGATCAATAACGCTTTGTCGGGAAAAAAGAAAGGATAGCTTATGGTAATTGAGGCTTTGAAAAAATGGGCACAGACCGACCGAACAGCAGCAATAGCCCCCGATGGGCAAAAGCTCAGCTTCTCGGAGCTTGACAAAAGGTCAGACGCGATAGCTGCTGTGTTTAAACGTCAGCTTGGGCTGGGAACACCCGTGATAATACGCGGCGACAAAGAAAACGATGTCCTTTCCTGTATGTTTGCTTCGATAAAATCAGGCAATCCGTACACCTTTGTTCCCGGATATTTTCCGGAAAAAAAGTTTCGCAACATACTTGCAGCAAGCGGAGCGGAAATGGTCATTTCTCTGTGCGGAAAGCCCGAGTACGAGCTGGACGCTACGGTGCTTGATCAGCAGGATATAGACAGAATATGCGAAGACGGAACTGTGTTTGATTGTGCTTATCCGTCAAAAGACGATATTGCTATGATTTTCTTTACCTCCGGCTCAACGGGAAATCCGAAAGGCGTTATGATAAGCCATGGTAACCTCGAAGCCTTTGCTGAATGGTGGGGAAAAACCGTTGACAGAGGAATCGACAGAGTGAGAGTTCTCAATTTCTCCTCCTATACATTCTCCGCTTCACTTGCAACGATTTTTGATTTTATGCTATATCTTGGCGGAACACTATACGCGGTGGATCGAACAACATCCCAGAATTTTCCGAAGCTCATGGAGCTCATATACGATGTAAAACCGAATTATCTTGACTGCACACCGTCCTTTTTGGATCTGTGTATGCAAAATGAAAAATTCGGTACAGATACGCTTCCGTCCATGAAGTTTATTTCAGTGGGCGGTGAGCCGCTTACAACGAAAATAGCAAAAACGGCACTTGAAAGATTTCACGGAGCTGATATCATCAATGGCTACGGTACGACGGAAACAACCATCGGAACGATATTCTGTAAAGTCACATCGGAAATGCTCAATACAGATGGACCGCTTCCGATCGGTTACACGAAAGAGGGCTCATATATTCTTGTCGTCGATGAAAACCATGTTCCTGTGCCGGACGGAACGCCGGGCGAGCTCGTTATCGCCTCTGCTCTTGTCTCACAGGGATACATAAATGAGCCGAAAAAAACTGCGAAAGCCTTTTATACAGATGAGAACGGCAAACGAGCGTTTTATACGGGTGATATCGTCCGCAAGGAAGCTGACGGGCTTGTATATTATATCGGCAGATCCAATAATATGCTGAAAATCGGCGGATACAGAGTTGAACTTGAGGAAATCGAGCTTGTGCTCAATGCAGTTGAGGGAGTTCAGCAAGGCGTGACCGTACCTGTGTTTGACGGAAACAGGGCGGTAATGCTTGCTGCATTTGTAAAATGTGAAAACGGAGCACCGCAAGGATTAACGATGATCAGCAAAATCAAAAAAGCAATGAGAGAGATTTTGCCGCCATATATGGTACCGCAGAAGATCCTTTTTGTTGACGAGTTTTTAAAGAACAATAACGATAAGCTTGACCGCGCCGCGATGACAGAGCAGGTCAGGTTAAAATAATTAGAGAGGAAAACAAAAATGCTGAACTTTATTATCGCAATCGTCTACGTTGCCATCACGTTATTTGTAGGAATAATCATCAGCAGACGCAACAAAAACAGTAAAGACTTCTTTGTAGCGCAGGGACATCTTAATCTACCGCTTTGCTGTGTTCTTTTGTTAGCCAGCTCATTTGCAGGAGCGTTTACAACGGGAAGTGCGCGAGACTCTTACGTTTCGGGTTTTGCCCCGTATCTTCCGATGGTAGCTATGGGTATGGGATATGCTCTGTTTTCGCTACTTGTAAGATTTTATCGCTCTGCTGCAAAAGACGGTGCTATTTCAATACCGGAGGCATTTGCCCTTCGATTTGACGGCAGGTCAAAAAGCGCCATTCTGCTGATCAATTCCTTTGCATACGGAGCTACTTTTGCTGTTCAGCCTGTTGCGCTTTCTGCCATTATTTCCCCGATGCTCGGTCTTAATCAAAGCGTTGTAATGTGGATAATAGCCGCGATTCTGGTTGTGATGGCGCTTACGGGGCTTACGGGTGTTGCATGGATGAATACATTCCACTGTATAATCATGGTTGGAGGCATGACGCTTATTTCGATAGTTGCTATGGTAAAAGCGGGCGGAATAAGCAATATCCATGCTGCTGTATCACCTGAAATGTGGAATTTGTTTTCTCCGAACGCACCGACAGTGATTATGCGTTTTATTGCGCTTACGCTGTGCGTATTCGCGGAATCCGAAGCAGCAACGATTGCAATCAGCGCAAAAACCGTTTCGACAGCGAAACGAGCCCTTATAATTATCGGCGTTGTAATATTCGTTTTCTCGGCGTTTCTTATGATGATCGGCATCAGCGCTCAAGTGCTTACACCGGGAATCGAAAATCCGAGCAATACACTCTATGTTCTTTCGGCTAAACTCGGGTCTGCGTTCTCAATAATTGCATCTGTTGCCGTTATCGCTGCGATAACAAGTAGTGCGCCGGCCTATCTCATCTATTTTTCAACAGGTATTACGCGCCAGATTATCGCAAAACTGGCACCTGAATCAGCAGAAAAGCATGCAAAGCTTTATTCAACGATATGCATTGTGCTTGTTGCCTTTGTCGGTACATTCTTTGCCCAGAAAGCGACCTCTATTCTTAACATACTTTTCAATGTTTATGAAATACTCACAGTATGCGGAACTGTAATAATAGTCGGGATGTTCTGGAAGCGCGTTTCGGCACGTTCGGCATTTCTTACGATAGCGATAACTGCCGTTATTACGGTTATATGGCTGATACTTGGATGCCCGTTCGGAATAATCCCTGCGTGGATATCCGTCATACTCGGAGCGATTCTTCTTGTGGTGTTTACACTTATGGAAAAAGAGCCTGTGTCAGACGGATATAAGAAAATGCGTGCAGTAATGGATAAATACAAAGATTGAGAGGTGCAGAA
>JAZRYQ010000290.1:0-5665 GCA_045600805.1 Candidatus Alloscillospira sp.
GTATATGCGCGCTGCATCGGCAAGAAAGACATCCATGTCAAAATCAGTCTCGGGCAGATAAACAAGATCCGGCCCGTCACCGGTGAGTGACGCAAGCGCAGCGCTTCCGGCAAGCCATCCGGCATGGCGGCCCATGATTTCGATTACCGTTATCGAGCCTGTGTTATACACTTTCGTGTCACGCGCGACTTCTGCGGTCGATGTTGCGATGTATTTCGCGGCGCTTCCGAAGCCGGGACAGTGGTCAGTGCCGAAAAGATCGTTGTCGATCGTTTTCGGAACGCCTATCACGCGGCATTCATAGCCGACTTTTTCCATATAGCGGCTGACCTTTGCGCATGTGTCCATGGAATCGTTTCCGCCGTTATAGAAAAAATACCGAATATCGTGACGCTTGAATACGTCAAGAATTTTTCTGTAATCCGTTTCGTCTTTGTCCGGATCTGTCATCTTGTATCTGCATGAGCCGAGCGCCGATGACGGTGTGTTGAGCAAAAGCTCAAGCTCATCCGGCTCTTCCTTTGCCATGTCGAACAGTCTGTCGTTCAGAATACCGACGATCCCGTATTCAGCGCCGTAAACAGCGGTAATGGATTCCGATGCAAGCGCCGTTTTAATTACACCGAGAGCACTTGCGTTGATAACGGCGGTAGGGCCGCCGGACTGTCCTATAACGCACGCGCCTTTTAGCTGCTTCATTGTTCTTCCTCCTGTGTGTATAAATACAATTTAATTTTAGCATAAGCACATGACTATATCAATCATTTTACTTGAAAAGATAACGCATTTCTGATAAAATAATTTATTATTTTGAAAGGAGACAATACAATGCCTATTGTTACTTCAACGGAAATGTTCAGAAAAGCTTATGAAGGCGGTTACGCCATAGGTGCTTTTAATGTAAATAACATGGAGATCATTCAGGGTATCACCGAGGCTGCTGCCGAGTGCCGTTCACCGCTCATTCTTCAGGTTTCTGCCGGTGCGAGAAAATACGCAAAGCATGTGTATCTCATGAAGCTCATTGAAGCGGCGGAAGAGGATACGGGCGTACCTATCTGCGTGCATCTTGACCACGGAGAGAATTTTGAGGTATGCAAATCCTGCATTGACGGCGGTTTTACGTCTGTTATGATAGACGGCTCAAAGCACAGCTTTGAGGATAATATCAGAATTACATCGGAAGTCGTAAAATACGCGCATGACAGAGGCGTCGTCGTTGAAGGCGAGCTCGGAAGACTTGCCGGAATAGAGGATGAGGTCAACGTCTCGGCGGAGGATTCAAGCTATACGCGCCCCGAAGAGGTTCAGGAATTTGTTGCCAGAACAGGGGTGGACAGTCTTGCCATAGCCATAGGTACGAGTCACGGTGCTTACAAATTTAAGCCCGGTCAGAAGCCGCAGCTGAAGTTTGACATTCTCGAAAAAGTCGGCCAGCTCCTTCCGGGATTTCCCATCGTTCTGCATGGCGCCTCATCCGTAATTCCCGAATACGTCGAAACGATAAACGCTTACGGCGGAAAAATGCCCGATGCCATCGGCGTACCGGAGAACATGCTCAGACAGGCGGCGAAGATGGCGGTGTGCAAAATCAATATTGACTCTGACCTGCGCCTTGCCATGACCGCGGGCGTGAGAAAATACGTCGCGGAAAATCCGGCGGACTTTGACCCGAGAAAGTATCTCACGGCAGGCCGCGACAATATCAGAGAGCTTGTAAAACACAAAATTGTCGAAGTTCTCGGGAGCAATGACAGAATATAAAAAAGCACCGGTATGTTATACCGGACTTTCGGAGAATGAAAAATGATAGACATATCCGTACAGAGAATCAAAAAGGCGTTCGAGCAGGGAGTTGACCTTCTTGACGGCATAACTTTTGATATAAACAGCGGCGAAAAAGTCGGACTTCTCGGCAAAAACGGCGCCGGTAAAACGACGCTTTTCAAAATCATCGTCGGTGAGTATTCGCAGGACGAAGGCGATATCATCACAGCGCCGGACAAAAAGCTCGGGCTTATATCACAGATACCGGTGTTTCCTGACGATTACACGGCTGAGGATGTCCTGCGCTCTGCTTACCATGATGCCTACCGCGTTTACGAGGAAATGAAGAAAGCGGAAAAGCTTTTTGAAACGTATCAGACGGATGAGCTTCTGAACAGATACGATAAGCTGCTGGCCGATTACCAGCGCCTCGGCGGATATGAGATGGATTTTGAGATAAACCGCGTGGCAAACGGACTTGAAATACCGCCAGAGCAGCGCCGGCAGCTTTTCAGCACGCTTTCGGGCGGTGAAAAAACGCGCATAAATCTTGCACGCCTTGTGCTTGAAAAGACGGATATTCTGCTTTTGGATGAGCCGACGAACCATCTTGACGCAAACGCCGTCGAATGGCTTGAGGATTATATCCGAAAATTCAAGGGTACGGCACTGATGATTTCGCATGACAGGCAATTTCTTGACAACACTGTTTCGCGCATCATAGAAATATCAAACGGCAAAGCGGAATTCTATAACGGAAATTATACATTTTTTGCTGCGGAAAAACAGCGAAGATACGATGAACAGCTCAAAAAATACGAAAAAGAGCAGGCGGAGGCAAAACGCCTTCAGGAATCGGCAGACAGACTTTACCAATGGGGCACGGGCAATAAAATGCTCATGCGCAAATCATTTGCCATAGAATCGCGTATAGAACGCCTCGTGCAGACAGAGCGTCCGGATAAAGAAAAAACTCTCCGCGCAAGATTCGGAGAGCGTGATTTTGAGGGCGATGAAGTGCTTGTCATGAAAGGCGTTTCAAAAAGTTTCGGAGAGAAAAAGCTGTTTGCGGATATAGAGCTTCTGATTAAAGGCGGTGAGCGCATTGCGCTTATTGGTGACAACGGAACGGGAAAATCGACACTTATTAAAATGATCATGGGGCAGCTTCGGCCCGATACGGGATTTATCCGCCGCGGACCCGCGATCAAAACGGCCTATTTGCCGCAGATCGTCGAGTTTGCTCATCCCGAGCGCACACTCGTCGATACGATGATATACGACGATAACTGTTCGCCGCAGAGTGCGAGAAACCGGCTCGGCGCATTCAAATTCTCGGGAGAAGATGTTTTCAAAACGGTGAACGATCTGTCCGGCGGCGAGAGAAGCAGACTGAAAATGTGCATCTTAATGGGCGAGGAGGTCAACTTCCTCATTCTTGATGAGCCGACGAATCATCTTGATATCGCCTCGCGTGAGTGGATAGAGCAGGCTGTGGAGGAATACGGCGGGACGCTTCTGTTTGTGTCGCATGACAGGTATTTTATCAACAAATTCGCAACCCGTGTCTGGGAGCTTGAAGACGGGGAAATCCATGATTTTCAAGGTACATACGAGCAGTACAGACTTGAAAAAAAGAAGGAAAAGCCGACAGAAAAGCCGCGGGAAGAGAAGATAAAACAGGAAAAACCGAAGCGTAAGAAAAACAACGATAAGCTTATCGCAAAATATGAGCGCGAAATCGAGCAGCTCGAGGCGAAGATCAAACAGCTTGAAGCCGATATTGAAACGTATTCGACCGATTATGTGAAGCTCACGGAGATTCAGAATGAAATCGACGTGCAAAACGCACTTTTGGAAGAAAAAACACAGCTATGGTTGGAGCTTTCAGAGTAAAAATCAACGGCAAAGTCTTTTGACTTTGCCGTTGATAAGTTTTTAGTCTGTTACGTAGGGCAGAAGAGCGACCTGACGTGCGCGCTTGATAGCTACCATAAGCTGACGCTGATGCTCAGCGCAGGTACCGGTAGTTCTGCGGGGCAGGATCTTGCTGCGCTCGCTCATGAAGCGGCGGAGCTTAGCTGTGTCCTTGTAATCGATATGCTGGCACTTGTCAACACAGAACTGGCAGACTTTTCTGCGCTTGTGAGCTGTACGTGCCTTCGCATCTCTCTCGTTAGTCATACTTTAAACCTCCGGTCATTCAGAATTTTTGATCAGAACGGCAGTTCTCCGTCTTCGTCATCAAGCTCCGCAAAATCAGAGCCGGTGACGGGGGCAGAGTACCCGCTGTCATAATCGTTTGCAGGAGCAGCGGTAAATCCGCTTGCGTCTCTGCTCTTTTTACTCTCCGTGAAGTATACGTTATCCGCAACGACCTCCGGAGAAGTGCGTCTGTTGCCGTCTTTGTCTGTCCAGTCATTTATCTGGAGACGACCGGCTACCGCGCACATCTGACCCTTGACGAAATACTTTGAAACGAACTCAGCCGTGTTTCTCCATGTCACAATGTTGATAAAATCAGCCTTGCGCTCACCGCCGTCACGACCTGAAAACTGTCTGTCAACGGCGAGAGTGAATCTCGTAACGGCAACACCCGACTGAGTACGGCGCATTTCGGGATCACGGGTAAGTCTACCCATAAGAACAATGTGATTCATGCTGCCTCCTTACTTGCCTTCAACGGTGATGAGTGAACGCATAACGCCGTCTGTGATCTTCAGGATACGGTCAAGCTCTGCGGGGAACTGGGGCTCGGACTCAAACTTAACGAGTACATAGTAGCCCTCCGGCTTGTCATTGATAAGATAAGCAAGCTTTCTCTTGCCCCACTCTTCCATCTCAATGATCGTGCCGTTCGCCTCGATAAGAGCCTTGAACTTCTCGACAATTGCGGCGATTTCTTCTTCACCCTTGTCAAGATCGATGATGTAGAGAACCTCGTACTTTTCTGCTGTTTTTGCCATCGTTTGCACCTCCTTCTGGACATTTGGCCGCCATATGGCGGCAAGGATAAGCTGTGATTTACACAAGCTATTAAATTATACACGAATCTGCGGATTTGTCAAGTAAAATAATTACGGCGGATCTCACGCAAAGATTATTATAAAAAAACAAAACTTTGCCACTTCACAAAAACAAGTTTTTAATGTATGATTAAACTATAAAAGACAGAACACAGTGAGGAGAATCCATATGACATATCATCAGCATAATCCGAGCTGCCCGATTATCATCGGACTTGGCGTAAGAGCTGTATTAGCCGATAAAATCAAAGAGTTT
Organism: Candidatus Alloscillospira sp.; assembly: GCA_045600805.1. Taxonomy (GTDB): domain Bacteria; phylum Bacillota; class Clostridia; order Oscillospirales; family Oscillospiraceae; genus Alloscillospira. Next base: position 5,050 of record JAZRYQ010000290.1, read on the forward strand.
GGCTGCAAAAGGCCGCTGCTTGTAACGGACGAGGGCGTATATAACGCAGGTGTTATTGATAAAGTCGGCGCCGTACTCAAAAGCGCCGGTATTGAATACGGTGTTTTCACGGGTGTAAAGCCCGACCCGTCGTGCGAGATCGTCGATGAAGCTGTTGAAGCGGCGCTCGCTTTCGGCGCGGACTGCATGGTCGGCATCGGCGGCGGCAGCAGTATGGACACAGCGAAAGCCTCCACTGTACGGCTTTCCGGATATGAGGGCAAAACAGCCGATTACGTCAAAGCCGTGCCGCTCGTTCTGGAAACGACGGTTCCTGTTATCTTAATGCCGACAACGACCGGAACGGGCAGTGAGGTAACGCGCGTTGCTGTTATATCCCATCCCGAATTCAACGTAAAATGGAGTGTTCATCTCAAAAAAACAACACTTGCCATCGTCGATCCCGAGCTGACCGTTACACTCCCGAGAGAGGAGACTGCCAATACGGGGCTTGACGCGCTTGCCCATGCGACGGAAGCGCTCACGAGTAAAGACGCAAATATCCATTCCGATTATATGGCGGTCGGCGCGATCGAGAAAATCGGAAAGTATCTTCTGAGATCCAAGTCGGAGGCCA
>JAZRYQ010000291.1:0-3893 GCA_045600805.1 Candidatus Alloscillospira sp.
CTCGGTCATTTTGGAAGCATATTTTCCATAATCTTCTTTTTGTGCAAGATTGATGCGGGTTAATTCTGCTTCATCGGCAACTACAATCCCATAGCAGGACGGAGAAATCATCGCCATTGAGGATTCTATCGGGAAGCTCAGGAGCATTTCTTTTACCAAATAGCTTTTACCGTGAATCGTGACAGATTTTTCCGGCGTTTTCGTTGAGCCGTAGGTGGTGTTCATGATTTTGACGGCAATCTCGTCTGACTTAAGCCCGATCGTCTGCCCGGTCAGTTCGGTGTAGGTGCTTTCCGGAATATAAACGACATTTGCCAGTTTTGATACATCGTAAGCCGACTCGTTTTTCGTCAAAAACGCTTTCCCGTCGAACATATAGGAAACTTCAAGGTATTTCTGTTTTATCGTGTCTTTTACAGCTATATTGTATTTATCGGCGCTTGTTCGAACGATTTTATCAAGAACGTCTCCGGGAACATGAAGGGGGATATCATCCCCTGCATACCAGTCGCAGGAAAGGTACAGATCCTGCGGATAATTGCTGTCCAGTGTTTCCTGCATACCGCTGTATAGACTCACTGTTGTGGAGATCATTACCAGCACTCCGGTTGCAAGGATACAGATTGACGCAAGTCCGACTGCATTCTGTTTCATACGGTACAGAAGTCCGGAAACACTTGGCAGATGCTTTTTGTTGTAATAATACTTTTTATTCTTTTTGAGTGCCTTTAGTACGAAAATACTGCCAGCCGTAAAAATACAATAGGTGCCGATAATGACAAGAAATACTGCCGCAAAGAAAAGAATCAGTGCCGAAAGCGGATTTGCCGTGGTGATGGAAATGACATATCCTCCGATCAGCGTGACAAGCCCGAGAATGAAGACGAGCCACTTGATTTTCGGCTCTTTTTCTCCTGTCTGGCGGCTTGCGAGCATTTCTACCGGCTTCATCCTTGAGATACTGATTCGATTGATGACGAATGCAAACAGGTATAAAATCACGAAAAAACCGGCAGGCGGCAGAATCGTTTTCAATGTGATAAAATCAAAGCCGAAGATAATATCGGTCTTGAAGATGCCGCAGATTAAGAGCGAACATATCTTATAAAACAGAATTCCGAATCCGCTTCCGAGCAGAACGGAGCAGCAGCCGCTGGTTGCCGTTTCGTAAAATAATATTTTCCCGATATGTCGTTTTTCCATGCCGAGAACATTGTAAAGACCGTATTCCCGTTTTCTCTGCCGCATCAGAAAACTGTTGGTATAAAGAATCAGAATGACAGACAGCAGGGAGATGATCCCGGTTCCGATGCTCATGAATGTCGGCATATAGTCGCCGCCGGGAATACCGGCGATGCGTTTATCGGCTTTTAAGGTATAAACTATATACAAACAGGCAAGAAGTCCTGTGCCGGTGAGGATCTGCGGAATGAAAAACCGATAGTTTTTCTTGATGTTATTCCATGCTGTTCTTATGTAGAAGTTCGTTTTCATACCTGTCCACCTCCGGTTCGGAGGATCGTCAGCGTATCGGAGATCTTCTTATACAACTCATCGTTGGTACTGTCGCCGCGATAAATCTGGTGGAAAATCACGCCGTCACGAATAAACAATACACGATTTGCGTGCGAAGCCGCGTCGGTAGAATGGGTGACCATCAGAATCGTTTGTCCCATCCCGTTGACCTTTTCAAATACGCGAAGCAGGTCGCCGGAGGACGCAGAATCGAGAGCGCCGGTCGGTTCATCGGCAAGGATCAGTTTCGGATTCGTTATCAAAGCGCGAGCAACGGCAGTGCGCTGTTTCTGACCGCCTGAAATCTCATACGGATATTTTTTGAGAATCTCCTCGATTCCGAGAGACTTTGCAATCGGCAGAAGGCTCTTTTCGAGTTCTTTCGCAGGGACTCCGCCGAGAACGAGCGGGAGCAGAATATTATCTGTCACATTCAGGGTGTCGAGCAGGTTGAGTTCCTGAAAGACAAACCCGAGATGCTCTCTGCGGAACGACGCAAGTTCTTTCTCTTTCACATCGGACAGCTTCATTTCGTCAAGAACAACCTTTCCGGCGGTCGGCTTATCGAGAGCGGCAAGAATGTTGAGAAGCGTGGTTTTACCGCTTCCTGACTCGCCCATGATGGCGACATATTCTCCGCTTTCAACAGAGAAACTCACATTTTTCAGTGCTTCCACGGGGGTACCGCCGAAGCGTGTTGTGTAGGTCTTTTTCAGACCCTCAACGGTTAATATAGACATAAGATTGCCTCCTTTGATTTTCTGCCGATATTTTATTTTTTTCAGGGCAATCCTGCCATTGATCCGGGTGACGCTGGGGTGACAGTTTTGTCATATCCGGTATGCTAAGTTCTGATTGTAATTTACTGATCATTTGCGTGCCCGGATGGACACATGTATTATGGAAACCAAGTGGCCGCACGTCAAGGGATTTCACGATGCCCATGCTCTTGGGGGATTATGATTTTAAGAGAGCAGATGGAACGGCGGATTGCATTCATGAAAGCCCATTTTGAATCAAGAGCGGAAAATGATGAAAAGAAAAGTTGAATAAAATCAAATTCATATCTTAAGTAATCCGATAAAAATGATATAATATCTGAAAAACATGAACGGGGGACACTATATGTTTCAAAAAAATATAACTACCGGAGATTTGTTTTCCGTATACGGAACTGTTGGATATCTGGATTATACCGTTCGTCGCCGGCTGAAGCTGGTTGACCCTGTTGACGGCAACATCCTGAAAAAAGCGGTTGAGCTCACGACGCAGCGTTATCCGTATCTCTGCGTACGCCTTCGTTTTGGTGATGAGGGCTTCTACTACGAAGAAAACACGGAGCCGGTTGTGCTCTTCAACACTTCGGATTCCATCACCTTAAACAGCGCGGAGACAAACTATCACGTGTGGGCGGTCTGCTACAAAAACAATAATATTTTCATCGACGTGTTCCACGGATTATGCGACGGTATAGGTCTTACCGCCATGACCAACACCCTGCTTTACTATTATCTGAACGAGCGCTATGGAGACATAAGCCCGGAAGGCATCCGCACCCTAAAGACGCCTATTGATCCAAGTGAATATGAGGATCCTATGGACCTCATTGCAGAAGTGCCGCTTCCTGACATGTCAGCTGCTCCGGAGAGTGAGCCGGTGTATGATTTGATAAAAGACGGTGGAATGACGCCTTGCGAAAATATCACGAGCGACATCATCATTCCTGAGTCGGAATTTATTCCGTTTACTTCGGCAAATGATGCAAGTCCCGGAACAATGGTTTCATTGCTTTTCGCACGGGCCATTGACGCTTGCGATAAGAACAGAGACAAACGTCTGCTTTGCAACTACTGCATGAATGCGCGGCCGGTACTTAAGGCGCCGAACGGACACCACAACTGTCTTTGTTTCATCACTCTTGCATATCCGGACAAGATAAAAGCCATGCCGTTTACCAAACAGTGCACCATCTACCGAGGCATGACTTTCATTCAGAGCGATGCCAATTTGGTTAAACCGACCATTGAAGTTTCCGCAACATTGCAAAAAAGCATGGCAAAGATTCCGGACATGAACGCAAGAAGGGAGGCCTTCCGACAGTTGCTGACCTCAGCTGCGTCATTCACTTATGCTGTAAGCTACACCGGCCAGTGGAAGCTGCCATCCATGGAAAAATACATCACGGAATTCTGGACCCATGCTCCGGGAGCGATCCCGCTGCTTGTTGAAATCAAGTCCATCAGCGGCAACCTTTTCCTTTCGATTCACCGCTCATTCCGCGAGGAACTATATGTTGAGGAGTTCCTGCACCAGCTTGAGTTAAATGGAATTCACTACACCCGAAGCCAGAACGGCCCGAACGACATTGCAAAATTCCC
>JAZRYQ010000292.1:0-8751 GCA_045600805.1 Candidatus Alloscillospira sp.
CTTTGAGGATTTCAAAAAACAACTCGCTGTCAGAGAACGTTCATACAACCATTTCCCCATGCGTCCACTCAACTGGCAAAAGCCTGCTCAAGTCCTTTCCAACTTTCCTAATGTGTAACACATCATTGACAAACCTACAAATAAAAAGCAAGATTCCGCATTTTTATGCTTGACATTTTCAAATCATAACACTATAATAAAAAACTGTGATTCGGGGTGTAGCGCAGTTGGTAGCGTGCATGGTTCGGGACCATGAGGCCGCGGGTTCAAGTCCCGCCACTCCGACCATATCGACGGTCAAAACAGGAGCCGTTCCTGCTTTGACCGTCGTTTTATTATGCTCTATGTCAATAGGCAGACACATTTGAGAAAACATCTCAGATGTGTCTGTTTCGGTTTTCAGGCAAAGCTTCACCGGATTTTACCCGACAAATCAAGAGAAAAGCTGCTTCCTTTTCCCACGGCGCTGTTGACTGCAAGCGGAATCTGCAGAAGGTCGGCGCTTTTTTTGCACAGGTATAATCCGAGGCCGCTGGAGCGCTTATCAAAACGTCCGTTTTCACCGGTAAAGCCTTTTTCAAATATCCTCGGAATATCCTCCGGTGCAATGCCGATGCCTGTATCGGAAATCGTGAGCAAATCGTTTTGAAGCGTGATCGTGATACCGCCCGAAGGCGTATATTTGATCGCATTGGAGAGTATCTGTTCCAGAATACAGGAAAACCATTTTTTATCCGTGACGATCACTCTATCCGTACCGTCATACGACAGCCACAGTCGTTTTGCCACAAACTGCGGCGCAAATTTCCGCACGGTCTCCCGTATCATTTCATCAAGCGGGTAGTCTTTTATGAGCAGATCACTGCTCCCGCTTCCGAGCCGAATGTATGTGAGTACCATATCCACATACTGCTCAATGCGAAAAAGCTGTGCTTCAAGCCTGCGTGCGCTTTCCGTTTCCTGCTCTCCGAGCTCCATGCGCATAACGGAAATCGGCGTTTTGATTTGATGTACCCACGCAGTATAATAATCTATCTCGTCCTGTCTTGCCGTGCAATATTCATCCCGAAGCTTTATCAGCTCGTTTTGCAGAAGCACGACTGCTTTTCCGTAGTCTTCCTCGGCAAGAGAGCCCGGCGGGGGAAGCGGGACTTTTGTAAGCGTTCCGCGTATCATCTGCTCCCGTCTTTTTGCATCTGCCATTCCTTTTGCAAAAGCAGCGCAAAACAGGATGATTCCCAGAAATATAATCAGCAGGTCGGCGTATAGGAACGGCTCAAGCGGAAGCGAATACAGATAAAAAATGACAGCGGAAGAGGCAAAGCAAAGGACCATGACAGCAATTCCGGCAATACTCTTTTTCAGTGTATCAATAAAAACTTTTCTGCTGCGTTTCATAGCACCATGTACCCGCTTCCCGGTTTCGTTATTATCAGCTCACAAAGTCCGGCATCCTCCAGCTTTTTGCGAAGCCTCCCCACGTTGACAGTCAGCGTGTTTTCCTCGACATATATATCATTCTGCCACAGCTTTGTCATCAGTGTGTCGCGGCTGACGATTTTTCCCTTGTTCTCAAACAGCACCTGCAAAATGCGGAATTCATTTTTAGTGAGCTCGATCCGTTTTTCGCCGAACATAAGCGACGCGTCGTTCAGATTCAGCAGCGCTCCGTGACAAACAAGCGTTGATGCGCTTTCCCCGATTTCATACGTCCGTCTGAGTATTGCCTGCACTTTAGCCGAAAGTACCATCGGATCGACCGGCTTTGCGATAAAATCATCGCCGCCCATATTAATGGCTGTCACGATATTCATATTATCCGAAGCGGATGAAATAAACACGATGGGAACGGAGGATATTTTCCGTATTTCACTGCACCAGTAAAAGCCCGTATAAAACGGCAGCATAATGTCAAGCAATACAAGCTGCGGTACAAGCCTGCGGAATTCGCCCGCAATATCCATAAAATCCCCGGCAATGAAAATTTCGTTTCCGTAAGCGCTGAGCTGCTTTTTCATTGCATCGGCAAGCGCCGTGTCATCCTCGACGATCAGGATACGGTACATAAATAAACCTCCTTAAACTGCCAAATCCGCCCGGGGACGGGCGGTTTCGGTTTTTAATAAACGATTTTATAGTATGTTTTCGCTGTCAGCTTATAAATGAGCACATAAACAAGCGTGAAAGCAATGTACACGATGATACACCATTTGGCAAAGAGCCACATATTGTCAAGCAGGAGGACCTCCATCAGCTTTGTCAGGATCGGGAAAGCAAACACCACATGGATCCCCGCTGTGACAAGCGGCAGGAAAAATACGAGCATGCTCTGACTGCGGATCGTTTTCTTCACTTCATAGTCTGTCATTCCGATCTTCTGCATGATCTGATAGCGGCTTCTGTCCTCATACCCCTCTGAGATCTGCTTGTAGTAGATGATGAGAACGGTCGCGAAAAGGCAAACGATGCCGAGCAGAATGCCGAGGAAAAGCAATGTTCCGTACATACCGTACAGACTTTCCCGCGCATTCCAGAATGCGTCATAGCCGCCGATACTGTAAGAATCATATCCTGCGGAAACAATATAGCTGTCGATCGCCGCTTCCACTTCGCGGGAAAACGCCTTTCCCGTTTCGATCGCTTTGCCTTTATTTTCAAAGCTTACACAGCAACGCAATTGCATTTCGGACGCGTTCAGTCCGTATGCCTCTTTCTGATAATCATATATCTCCGTGAGCACAGTGTCATCCGCGACGACCATTCCGTAGCAGTTGACGGAAATCATCGCAGTCCTTATCGAAAAGAACGTCAGGTTTTCCGCAACGGTATAGTCTTTGCCGTTCAGCTTGAAAGACGTATCGGCAAAACCGGTATCCATGTTGAAGGGGCACACCGCGACCTCGTTTTCCCGCAGTCCGAGCGGAGCCCCGCCGAGCTTTACATACATATCCTCCGTAATGAAGGTGATATTGTAAATATCCGAGAAGCCGAGCTCATCGTCGGTCAGTCCGCTGTCCGCTATCAGCTCCCCGTCTACACGGGCAAACGCCACCTCGAGGAATTCCTGCGAAAAACGGTCTTTGACTTTCAGTCCGTGATTTTCCGCCGCGTTTTGAACGGCATCGTATATCACGTTTTCCGGAATGTGTACGAGCTTTCTGCCGGGACCGTAGAACGCGGTCGGCAGATAGTAATCCTGCGGATAATTCTGGTCCAAAACAGTTTCCGTTCTCGAATAAAGGCAGAAGGTCGAGGAAATCATAACGAGCACACCTGTTGCAAGGATCGCCACGGATGCAAGCCCCACGGCGTTCTGCTTCATTCTGTATAGCAAGCCTGAAACGGCAGTGATATTGCCGGGCTTATAATAATATCTGTCGCTTTTTTTCAGCGCCTTCAACACAAAAACGCTTCCCGCCGTAAACAGAAAATACGTTCCCGCAATGACAAGCAGCACAGCCGCGAAAAACACGAAAATAGCCTGCAATGGGTTTTTTGTCGTCAGGGAAAGCGCATAGCCGCCTCCGAGCGTCAGAATACCGAGGATGAGCAGTACCCATTTTACCTTTGGCTCTTTTTCGCCCGTGTTTGCGCTTGCAAGCAATTCGACCGGCTTCATTCGGCCGATGCTTATACAGTTTACAAGATAGGCAAACAGGTCGATCCCGATGAAAACAGCGCCTGCTGGAATCACGGTCATAGGCGTGATGAAATAAAAGCCTGCTATGATCCCGGCTTTCAGAAGCCGACAGATAGCAAGAGACGCGAGCTTATAAAAAAGGATACCGCCGAGCAGTCCCGCCATGACCGAAATAACGGTACAGGCAAGCGATTCATGAAACAGGACACGGCAGATATGCTTTTTCTCCAGTCCCAGCACACTGTATAAGCCGAACTCACGTTTTCAGTGCTTCATCAAAAAACTGTTGGTATATAAAAGCAGGATAAAAGACAGTATTCCTATGATAACGGCGCCCATCCACATGAACGTCGGAAGATAACTGCCGCCTTTGACATTGGCAAGCCGATCATCACACGCAAGCGTAAAAATAATGTAAAAGCAGGCAAGCAGTCCCGTTTCCGCGAGAATGCGCGGAATGAAAAAACGATAGTTTTTTCTGATGTTTCCGAGTGCCAGTCTGCGGCACAGTCCTGCTTTCACTGCTTGTCACCCCCGTTTTTAAGGAGCGTGAGCGTGTCGGTGATCTTTTTATACAATTGCTCGTTGCTTGCGTCGCCCCGATATATCTGATGAAAGATCACGCCGTCGCGGATGAACAAAACACGATTGGCGTGGGACGCCGCGTCAACGGAGTGTGTGACCATCAGGATCGTCTGCCCGCTTCTGTTTATTTCTCCGAACACTCGCAGCAGCTCGGAGGATGATGCGGAATCAAGCGCACCGGTCGGCTCGTCGGCAAGGATAAGCTTCGGCTCCGTTATCAGGGCGCGGGCGACTGCGGCGCGCTGCTTCTGTCCTCCAGAAACCTCATAGGGGAATTTTTCAAGAATATCGGAAATTCCGAGCGTATCCGTGACGAAAACGGCTTTTTTTCGGATGTCTCTGATGTTTTTCCCATCGAGAACGAGCGGGAGATATATATTGTCCCGCAGGGAAAACGTGTCAAGCAGATTGAATTCCTGGAAAACAAAGCCCAGGTTTTCACGCCGGAAAAGAGCAAGCTCGTTGTCGCGCAGAGTCGCCATGTCTTTTCCGTCTAAAAGCACCGTGCCGCCGGTCGGCTTATCAAGCGCCGCGAGAATGTTCAACAGCGTCGTTTTGCCTGAGCCGGATTCGCCCATAATGGCAACGTATTCTCCGCTTTCAACGGAAAACGTGACATCCTTGAGCGCCTGGACCTGCGTTCCGCCGAAAGCGCTCGTATATGTTTTTTTCAGATGCTTTACATCAAGTATCGTCATAATCTTTGCCCTCCGTGTGGTTGATGATCATATTATACGGTCGGCGCAGGTTTTTTTACCATCGATTCGTGTGACATACAGTCGCTTCCGTGTGACATTTTTGTAAGATGTCTTACCGCGTGTGCAATTTTCATTTCCGTCTGATTCTCGTTTGCGCCAGCTTTATTGCTTTCTGCACCGCAGCGATACCGGCAGCCGTGCACACGACCGCGGCAGAATAACGGGCATCCAAAGCACGAATCGTCATCGGCATGATAAACAGTAAGATCCCGGTGACTTTATTGAAAACGGAATGGTCAGGGGAAAATGTATGTTTGAAAACAAGCTCCAGTATCATACAGGTAATTTTTATGACGGCAATTACCGCAGTCCATAGCCATAGCAGGGTATTCAGATGCACAAGCGGCAGAATTTTTACGGCACTGACTGTAAAAAACACCATATCAGCAATGCTGTCAAGTCTTGCGCCTTTTTCGCTTTCCGTGTGCGTTTTTCTCGCGATAAATCCGTCTGCCATATCAGAAGCTCCGCATAGCAGATAGCATACGCCGAACGGAGCGGACAACGGGGACAGAAAAGCAAGCACAGCGGATAAAACCATTCTTGCAAATGTAATGATATTTGCCGCGTTCAGCATTTCTTTATCCAATCATCAAGAAATGCCATCTGCCCGTCTGTATGAAACCAATGCTCGCCTCCCGCCATTACGGTCATCGCCGCGCCGGTTTTTTCGGCAAATGAGGACATCGTTTCAAAAGAAGTCAGCTCATCATTCTCACCGTAGAGGATAGCGGTCGGCACATTCCATTTTATCGGGTTGGCTCTGACATAGCAGAGATAGCTCCATGACAGCGTTTCTCCGAACGGCGTTTTGATTTCCTCTTTGCCGCGCAGCTCGTCTTCTGTCACATCTGCCCGCATCATCATATCCGCGATCAGGCGCTCCATATCGACAACGGGAGAAATAAAATACGCTTTTTCGATTTTTCCGTCTATATCTGCGTTCATTGCAAAAAACGCGCCGATACTGTCAGCGATCAGGACAAGAGAAGCATAGCTTTTGGCTATTCTGCCAAAATACGCCGTAAATTCGGTTTTTGCTTCCCACGGCGTTTCTGCTTTGTAGTCAAAACCGAACACGTCACATTCGGGAAAAAGCGGTTTATAATGTCCGGCTTCATCGGCGTTTCCGCCCTTGCCGTGTATGTAAATGACTGCTTTTTTTATCATTTCAGGCTTTTCTCCAGCGTTTGAGTGTCGGGAACAGCTTTTCGCAGTAAGCTTTCATTTCTTCGTTCGTCATACCTGCCTGTGCGGCAAACTGACTGCACTTTTCTATATACTCCTCCATCGTCACCTTGTCGATGAATTCTCCCTTGTTATAGCAATATCTGCAATAGTCGCTGTTGAGGCTGCCGTCTTTATTTGTGCCGAATATATCCTCCGCTGCCATGGGCATACCGCAGCTCTGGCAGATTTTTATATCCGTTCTTTTCCTTATCGGCACCCATATACCGCACTCGTAGTCCTCGCTCCGCTGGTCACCCGCCGAGTACACCTCCAAGGTCGCCATACCGTTCCCCGCATACATTTCACTTGCTGTCGGAAACCACTCCTGCCATACGGCGGTATTCAGCGTTTGCAAGGAGTCCGGCAGAGGACCTTTGGCCGTAAATACAGCCCAATCGCTTTCGGGGAATGTGAAAAGCTGCAAGCCCTCGGGCACCTTGCCGCCCTTGTATTCTCCGGCTATCCAATAAGTAAAGCCGTTATCTCCCTCGGAACAAATGGCATACATACCTATCTGATTATCGAGGATCGCCTTTTCGACTTCGCTGCACGGCTGCATCGTCTGCCATAAGCGTGCATATTTTTCCGCATATTCCTTATCCCAGAATTCCGGACATTTCTCATAGCCTTCATCCGGCGCGATAAAAGTCGAATAACCGATCAGGGTAAGCTCGTTTTTGTGTTCATAGGTTACGTTCATTTTCATATTCCTTTCTCACTGTATGTTTCAATAAAATGATTTACAAATCCTTCGATCTGCCGCATGATCTCCTGTTCTTTCTCCGGCTCGCGATCACAGTACTGGATAAGCGCCGAGATCGGTGCCGTATAAGCAAACGCGAGTATTTCCGGATCATCCTTTTTCAGAACGCCGCGCTCCATCATTGCCGCAAAAACGCGCGTGTAGATTTCTTTTGTGCTTGTCAGAAAATGCAGCGTCGCAAAATGGCGCGCCCGTTCGTCGCGGAACTGCTCCGTGAGCAAAAGCCGCCTTGTGAGAATGACCTTTGTATCATGCATCGTAAAGTGAAGCATTTTCATTGTCATCCGATACAATTCCCCGCAGGATTCGGGTATTTCCGGCATATTTTCGGCAGAGCCGAAGTGCGCAGCATAATAAGCCTCCATTTGGTCGATCACCGCATTCCATATATCCTCTTTGCTTGCATAATGCTTATACAGGGCGGATTTACTCAGTCCCATCCCCGCGGCAAGGTCACGCAGATTGGTGCCTTTATAACCGTTTGCCGCAAAGCTCACAAGCGCCGCACCAAGGATCTTTTCTTTTGTTGTATTCTCCATAATATCCCCTTCATTCAAATGCTCATCGTTCGGATATTTCCTATTATAGTGACCATTCGGTCACTTGTCAATGGGGGCACAAAAGCAAATCTGTTTATATTGCACAAATCAGGATTTTGTGTTAGAGTACATATAAACGTAAGAAGAATTTTTCTCGCGATAATACTTATATGAGGTGATTTTGTGTACGAGCTTATTAAAATTTCCGAGCACGATTATTATATTGACTGCCCCGCCAAGATCGGCATATCCGAAATTGCGGATTCACACGCTGTGACGATCGACAGCGGAAGCGATAAGGACACGGGCAAAAAAGTCCTGCGCCATATAGAAGCGCTCGGGCTGACGCTTTCCGCCGTGTTCACCACGCACGCGCACGCCGACCACATCGGCGGATGCAGACTGATACAGGACAGAACAGGCTGTAAAGTATACGCCTCCGATATGGAATGTGACGTCGTGAATCACACGCTTTTTGAGCCGGCGGTACTTTACGGAGCAAATCCGCTGCCGGAACTTACGCACAAGTTTCTCATGGCGCAGGAGTGCAAAGCCGAGAAGCTCACCGGTGCTGTCCTTCCGGACGGCATGAAGGCAGTTGACCTCTCCGGTCATTCCTTCGGCATGACGGGTTTTCTCACGCAGGACGGGAATCTGTTTATCGGCGATGCGGTTTCCTCGGAGGAAGCGCTGAAAAAATACGGCATCAGCTACACATGGGATATCAAGGCCTGCCTTGCGTCACTTGAAAAGCTGAAAGACACACCCGCAAAGCTGTTTATTCCGGCTCATGCGCCTGTAACGGACAACATCGCGCCGCTTGCCCAAATGAATATTGACGCCGTGAACACCGCCGCGGAAAAAATAACCGCGCTTTGCTCGCAGCCCGTGAGCTTTGACACGCTCTTGCAGAACGTCTTTACGGAGTACGCTCTTACGATGAACGCTGTGCAGTATGCTCTGATCGGCAGTACGGTGCGCTCGTATCTTACGTATCTGTACACAAAAGGCATCGTCCGCTTTTTCTTTGACAACAATCTTATGCTTTGGGAAAAAATATAAAAACCGTATATACAAAAGGGGCTGCAGCAAAATGTAAATTTTGCGCAGCCCCTTTCAGCTTGTCGAAAAAGGTCTGCCGAAAGGCAGACTTTTTTGCGAAAATATGGTAAAATAGAAATGGGTGATGAAAGATGTTAGAACGAGGGAAAATGGATCGAGACGTTGTGGAATTCG
>JAZRYQ010000293.1:0-9494 GCA_045600805.1 Candidatus Alloscillospira sp.
GCAGACTTGAAAAGCTCTTTGAAACGGAAGAGATCGTAAAGCAGTATACGAATGACGTATTGCCTCTCAGTCTCGATGTCAGCGATGAAAACGCCGTTCATGAGGGAATCAGCAAAGTTATCGAAAAGTTCGGAAAGGTAGATATTCTTGTCAATAACGCCGGTATCGAAGCAAGACTGAAACCCGGTCAGACCTTCTTCGGTGACCTTTTTGATACGATGGGACCGGACGAGTATCTGAAGTATTTCAGAATTCACTCCCTCGGTCATTATTTGATGAATCTCGCGGTTATTCCGAGCATGAAAGAAAATCACTACGGACGTATCGTCAATGTCACTTCCGCTACGGGCATCAACGGCGCATACAGCACACCGGCTTACACCTCTTCAAAGGCCGCTGCGATTTGCCAGACAAAAGCATTTGCTACGAAATATGCAAGAGATAATATCATTGTCAACGGTATTGCCCCGGGCATGGTCGATACACCGATGAAAATCGACGCAACACCCGCCGAGTATGAAGCCGTCAGAAAAATGACGCCGCTCGGCAGGATCTGCCAGCCTATTGATGTTGCCCGTGTTGTTATGTTCCTTGCACAGGAAAACATTTTCATGACAGGTCAGATCCTGAAGGTCACCGGCGGTGTATGATATTCTGAGCATATCGAAACGTAAAAATTCAGTTTGACCAGAGGGAGGAAGAAGAAATGCCGGATAAAAAACCGTTTTCATATTCAAAACTGGCTGATGATGCTTATTGCATAGAGGATAACGGTGTCAGGTGTCTGCTGTTTGTTGGAGAAACCGTCGCTCTCCTTATTGATACGGGCTTTGGAAATAACGGAAGTCTCAAAAGCTTCGTTGAAACGATTACCGAAAAACCCATCATGCTCGTCAATACCCATGCCGATGATGACCATACAGGCTGCAATCACGAATTTGAGGTTGCCTACATGCATCCTGCGGAATTTGCATTCTACCATGTTTCCCATCCCGGGGCGCCTGTAAAGCCGCTGTGGGAGGGAGACAAAATAGATATCGGTACGAGAGTGTTCGAGATCATTCACATACCCGGCCACACGCCCGGAAGCATTGCTCTTTTAGACAGTAAAAACAGAATCATGATCGCAGGAGACAGCGTTTCCTGCATACCGGTATTTATTTTCACGGCCGAAAGAAGCCTGGAAGCGCACATTGCGAGCATGAAAAAGCTGGAAAAAATAGCAGACCGGTTTGATGTGATATACCCCGGCCACGGGGAGCTGAATGTAAAACCGGAGCAGATTTCGATTTTATGTGAAGCCGGCGAAAAGATCCTATCAGGAGAAATCACCGGTACAGAGCCGCCTTTCCCGCTTCCGGCAAAGCTGTTTACTTATAAAAGTGCAAAATTCTTTTACAATCCCGTTGAAAAGTGAATGGAGGAAAATATGAAATACAACAGACCTGCCTATAAAGATCCCGCCGTCAAGGTTGACGTATCACGTTCAACATTCGGCAATGCGTTGATTGAATCTCCTGTTTTTGATTACCCGATTTCAATCAAAGAAAACTTTTTCAGAATGGCACACCACGAAAAGCCAATGTGGGTGCCGTATTCCGCATCGGAAATGCAGACACTTCATATTAATGATCTTGCTGACATGAAGCCCGACGGCAGACAGCTTGGACCGAACTTCCGTTTCCCTGCAAAAGAAAACTATACATTTATCGATCATTTCGGAAATTCATGGACATGGGTCGCTCAAGCCGGCGG
The DNA here is from genome assembly GCA_045600805.1 of Candidatus Alloscillospira sp. GTDB lineage: Bacteria > Bacillota > Clostridia > Oscillospirales > Oscillospiraceae > Alloscillospira. Next base: position 1,756 of record JAZRYQ010000293.1, read on the forward strand.
CGCTATGCTCACCCCCGGCACATGTCTGTGCGATGATATCTGCAAATGGGAAGAGCAGATCAAGTTCCCTGATTTCAGCGAGTGGAACTTTGCAGAACGTGCAGAGAAATTCATGAAAGAAACATATGATCCGAACAAGATCATGCATATCAACGTACATCAGGGCCTTACGGAAATGCTTGTTGCTTATCTCGGCGGCTACGAGCAGGGAATGTCCTCCATGCTCATCGAGCCGGAGGCATGTTCCGATTTCTTTAATGCATACGCCGATTACATGATTTCCTTCTTTGATATGCTCAACAAGCTCTATCCCATTGACTTCATTACATATCACGATGACTGGGGCACAGAACGTGACACATTCTTCAGCGAGCGCATGATGGAAGAACTCGTATTTGAGCCGACAAAGAGGATCGTTGACCATATCAAGGGCGCAGGCAAAGTATTTGAACTTCATTCCTGCGGCAAAATCGAGAGATTCCTGCCTTATATGTGTGATCTTAACGTCGATTTCCTGCAGATCCAGAGACGTGCAAATGATATGCCAAAGCTCAAAGAAAAGTACGGCGACAGGATCGGCTTCAATGCTGCCATAGAAGGTCTCCAGACCGGTCAGCCGATCGAGCTTGATGAGCTGAGAGATAAAGTAAGAAAAACAATTGATATCTATGCACCTACCGGCGGATTCTATCCCGCTGTATTTGAACGTGACCCAGAGCGTATGTGGGTGATCGCATCAGAGCTCTACTGCTACGGACGCGAGTTCTATGATAATGAGAATAAATAATTCAATATAAAGCAGCAGAAAGGAAGAAATACCATGAGAGTCAAATTAGCACTTGTTCCGCAAATGGGACGCGATATCAGAGTAGAAGAATGCGAGCTTGCAGAGCCGGGTCCCGGTCATGTACGTCTGAAAGTCATGACCTGCACGATTTGCCATAGCGATATCCACGCATTGACCGGTGAGCATTTGGAATATGAAGGACCGGGGTCGGCAGGACATGAGATCGCCGGTATCGTTGATGCAGTCGGTGAAGGCGTGACCTATGTAAAGCCGGGTGACAGAGTCCTTTGCTCCGAAGTCAGACAGGGCTGCGGACACTGCGATAACTGTCTGCATGACAGACAATGGTTCTGTACAAATCTTACAAAAATGACCTTCCGTCAGCCGAGTGACTTCACAAGACTGAACGGAGAAAGAGTTATTCAGACCTGCTCAGGCGCAAACGGATTTGCAACATACTGCAACGCAGAAGAGAATATGCTCGTAAAGCTTGATGATGACATTCCGTTTGAAATCGGCTCCGCTCTTGCATGCGGCTTTATGTCCGGCTTCGGCGCTGTACTGAACAGATGCAAAATAAAACCGGGCGAGAGCTTTGCCGTTGTAGGCTGCGGCGGCGTTGGCCTGTCTGCCATCATGGCTGCGAAGCTTTCCGGCGCGATCCCGATCATCGGTATTGATACAAAGCCTGAGAAGCTGGAAGCGGCAAAGAGATTTGGCGCAACACACGTTATCAATCCGCTCGAGTGCGATCAGGTCGCGGAAGTCAAGAAAATCATGGGCGGTTTCGGCGTTGACCATTCCCTCGTTGCCGTAGCAGGCAAGGGGATCAAGAGAGGCTGCTTCAATATCACGGCAGGCTGGGGACAGATGGTCATCGTCGGTCACGGTCATCCGAGAGATGAGCAGATGAATGAAATCAACTTCATGGAATTCCTTGCAGGAAAGAGAATCACCGGCTCCGTTATGGGCGCTGTCACGCTCAGAAGAGACATTCCCAAGTACATGGATATGTACAGAAAGGGACTTGTTGATATCGACGCGCTCCTTACAAACGTGTTTAAGCTTGACGATATCAAGGAAGCTCTTGAAGACTCCGAAAAGGGCGCTCTCAAAGATGTAGTTGTATGCGATGATGCTTATTACGAAGAATTAGTAGCAAGAAGAGCCGCTAAAGCGTAAAAGGAGTAAAGACTATGTGGAATATGCCTTACTTGACCGATGAAGAGCAGCGCATACTGCAAGGCGAAGAGGGTATCGTAAAGCAGAAATGTATGCAGTACCTTGTGGAAGTATGCCAAGTCTCCGGTGCTGACAGACTGGTAGACCTCGACGGCACCTGCGATATGCATACACCGGGATTCAAGCTCAATCAGGAAATATCATTTACATATGATGAACTGGCTGACTTTGCAAACAACGGTGGAAGATTTGCCGTTCCGACGTTTGCAAACAAAAGTCCGTTCGGCGAGCAGCCGCCGGTAGATGGCTGGGAAGGCTGCAACATCTGCTCATACAGAAATCCGAATCTCCGTCAGGATGATCCGGCATTCCATAAAAAAGCCATGCATAAGGAAGAAATGGATCTTCTCCGCAAAATGGGTATGATCACGACGCATTCCTGTGCAAACTATCTGACAATGTCCTATCTGCCGAGCGTGGGTGCACAGTGCTCATGGTTTGAAAGCAGTCAGATGCCTTACTGCAACGCAACGCTTGGTGCAAGAACAAACATCGACGGCTCTCTTGCAACGGCCATTTTAGGTAAAGCGGCAAATTACGGAATGCATGTCACTGAAAACAGATTGGGCACGATCCTTGTTAAAACAGAGAGACTGATTCACACGGATATGGAATTTGACGTTCTCGGCTTTGCAGTGGGCGAGGAATGTGACGTTGAAGTACCTGTTGTAACGGGAACTACAAGACCTACCACGACGCAGTATCAGAAATTCAACTCTGCCTGTCAGACAGGCGGCGCAGTCAGTATGTATCATATGCCCGGATATACGCCGGAAGCACCGACGATTGAGTTTGCAACAGGAGGAAAGCCGTTTGTCCGAGAAGTTATGCTCAATGACAGCATTCTCCGAAAGACATACGAGGGGCTGAACTATCATAAGACCGATAAGGTCGACATGGTTTACCTCGGATGCCCGCATCTCAATATCGTTGATTTGATGCTTCTTGCGCGTAAGCTTGAGGGCAAAAAGTGCAGGGTGCCGCTCTGGATCATGACTGCACCGTGGTTATACAATCACGCAAAAGATATGGGTTATGTAGATATCTTTGCAAAAGCAGGTGCAACGCTTATGTCAGGCGCATGTCTTGCAGCGATGGGCGCCGTTCCCGAGGGAGTGGACTGCATCGCGGTCGATACGGCAAAGCAGGCGCAGTACATCACAGGCTGCTATGCACGCGACGATGACTTTTTACAGGTTTGCTACGGCACGCAGGATGACTGCTTGGACGCTGCATTTACCGGTACATGGCACGGAGAATGGAGGTAAATTAAATGGCAGAGAAAATTCGTATCAGAGGCCGTTGTGAATACCCCGGCAAGGTCGAAGCGGAAGCTTTGGTCGCCCCGAAGTATTTACAGGGATTTACCAACTGCTCCGCAAAGGACGGATGGACAACGGAACGGAATCATCCGCTGTATAAAATCTGCTATTCCGGAAAGATCCTGTGTTTTTACTCTCCGAGAGGCTCGGGAGGATTTATGGCTTACGGTGTAGGAAAAAAACCGGCCGGCTTTATCCACACAAAAAGCAGCCCGCTGACTGTAAACTGTATGCTTCAGGCGCATGTACCCGCCATGACTGACTTTGAAGAGGACCCGTTAAAGTATATAGAAAGCGGCGATACGGTCTTGATCAACGCAGATGAAGGGTATATAGAAATCACAAAGAAATAACTTCGGCTTATTTGCCGCCTCGCTATCGGCGGGGCGGCAATGCGTATTATGAATTTTACTATCAATGGTGGTGAAGCAAAATGCAAACAGTAAAAGAGCCAGAACGAATTCTTCCAGTATCTTATGAGACGGATGTACTGGTGGCAGGAGGCGGCATTGCCGGCATCGCTGCGGCACTTGCAGCGGCACGCTGCGGAGCGAAGGTCACGCTAATTGAGCGCGAGTACGCTCTCGGCGGTATGGCGACATTGGGATTGGTAACGATATTTTTACCGTTGGATGACGGCGAGGGCCGGCAGGTCATCTTCGGCCTCGGAGAAGAAATGCTGAAAAGGAGCATCAAGCACTGCTGCGAGGGAACGTACCCGACGGCATGGATCGACGGAGGTACGCAAGAGGAGCGGATAAAATCAAGATACGTTGCGCAGTTTAATCCGCATCTTTTTGCGTTGGAAATGGAGGATACACTGAAAAAACTCGGTGTGAACATTCTATACGGAACACTTGCAGCAAGCGTAGTCAAAGAGGGAGATCGTATCACTTCCGTAATCATTGAGAATAAATCCGGCAGAAGCGCCATTACCTGCAGAACGGTCGTAGACTGCACGGGAGATGCTGATATCGCGTATTTGGCGTATGCAGAAACAGAGCAATATAAAAAAGGAAACGGACTTGCAAGCTGGTACTATTATTTTACCGAAGGAAAAGTAAAGCTGAAAATGTTCGGCTTAGCGGATGTTCCGGCAAAATCCACAAAGGAAGTAACGGAAAAAGGCGATAATCCTTACGGAAACGTTGTCGTGAAATCGCTGACCGCCACTCGCTTTTCGGGCACTGACGGTTTTGAGCTTTCAAAAGCAGTGCTTGAAGCGCACAAAAAAATGTATGAGGATATCCTCAATAAGCGCCATGACGCACTGGATTTTGTCCCTGTCACGATGTCAACGATCCCGCTTGTACGTATGTCACGCCGCATTGTCGGTGAATATGCATTGGACGAAAGCGAGAACAGGAAATATTTTGAAGACAGTATCGGCCTGACAGGGGACTGGCGCAAGCGCGGGCCTTGCTTTGAGATTCCTTTTCGTACATTGTATTCCGGCAAAATCAGGAATCTTCTGTGCGCCGGCAGAAACATATCGGTAACTGACCCGATGTGGGATATCACCCGCGTGATCCCTCCGTGCGCGGTCACGGGGCAGGCGGCGGGCATAGCCGCTGCCATGACGGATGATGTCACAACGATCAGTATTACAGAGCTGCAAGCAAAGCTGAGACAGCAAAACGTAAAAATACACATCTGAGGGTGATGATAATGTATTCAGCATCGGAAATTAAAGAAAAAGCAAAGCAGTGCGGCATGACTCTGTGCGGTGTTGCCAATATTGAACGCTTTAAAAACTGTCCGGCAAATTTGCACCCGGAAGGTGTTTTACCGGGATGTAAAAGCGTAATAGTGATCGCTGTACGCCTTTTAGACGGTGTTATTCAGGCAAATTTCAGAGATTTTGAAGACGGCAGATCCGATTTAAAAGGAATATACGGCACATACGGGTATGTGACGCTTCCGAATTTCCAGTTGACTAAGGCATGTTATGATATCGCGCAGTTTATCGAAACAGAATATGGCGAGATCGCCACCCCCTGTTCAACAGGCCCTCTGACAAACGGTCGGCAGGTCAGCTTAAGGCACTGCGCGGTCGCAGCGGGACTTGGTGAATTCGGCTGGATGAGCATTGTCCTCACACCGGAATTTGGACCGAGAAACCGATTCGGCGCGATTCTGACGACTGCCGAGATCGAGCCGGACCCTCTGTATAACGGAGAACGCTTATGCAACCCCGAAAAATGCGGTATATGCACAAAGGTTTGTCCGTCCGGTGCGATTTCGGAATACGGTACGGAAACAAAATGCGTTGCTATAGATGACAAGCATTATGAGTACGGCACCGTAAACCTTATGAAGTGCTTTGTCGTCGAAGAACGATTGCGAAAAGTCTATGGAGCCCCCGAGGATTTTTGCAGCAGTGACACACCGTCTCCAAGCGAATATGCAGAAGCAAAAAAACGCGCTTCAAAAACAGACACAGGACTGCAGCATGTTCCGAGCTGGTATTGCGGCCGCTGTCTGAGTTATTGTCCGACGGGAAAATGGGCAGAAAAATTCAAAAAGACTGGTCTCAGTCAAGGCTTTACAAATGACAATATATACAAAGAAAGCCTCAAAAAGGAAAGTTGACACAAATATTGATCATCAGTTAAGGAGGTAAATATAATCATGTACCAGTGGGAACCGATTTCAGAGCGAATTGCCCGTATAAGAGAAGAAAAAGACGCATTTACACAAGGTAAGAACATAACACTCAATACAGAACGAATTAAGATCTACACAGATTATTACAAGGAACATACCGGTGAACACCCTCTTTTGAAGCGCGCAGGTGCCATGTACACATGGGTCGCAAATCGTGAGATCAATGTTTTTGAAGATGATATTTTCGTAGGCTCTCCGGGCCCTAAAAAGCGTATGCTTTCGGCAAATATTGAATGGGGCGTCAACTGGATCCCTGCTATTATCGATCCTGAAACCTTCCATGAAGCATGGCAGACGGGCGAGAACGTCTACATGAGTGATGAACAGCGCGAAGTATTGATCGAAGCGTATGATTATTGGAAAGACAAAACGATTTCAAAGTATGTTTCCGGCGTACTGACTGACGATGTATGGGCTAATTTAGGCAACGGAGCCTGCATTGGCGGCGGATCAACAAACGCAAATTCCGATATCCGCATTGTCGGCAGCATCACGCAGGGGCATTACATCGGTAACTTCGATAAGGTCGTCAATGTCGGCTTTGGCGAAGTGCGCCGTCAGTGTCTTCAGATCATAGAAGAGCATAAAGGACTGGTTTTCGACGATTGGGCAAAGAAGCATGTTTTTTACCATGCCATTGTCCGTGTATGTGACGCTGCTATTCTTCTTTCAAAACGATATGCAAAAGCTTGCCGTGAGATGGCTGCCAAGCTCTCAGACCCCGTAAAAAAGAAAAAGTTTACGGAAATGGCGGATTCGTTGGAGTGGATCATGGAGAATCCGGCAAGAACATACTGGGAAGGACTTCAGGCGATGCTGTTTTACGAGCTGATGCTTGCAGCCGACGCCCAGCAGCACGGACAGTCTACGGGCCGTGTTGACAAATATGTCGGACATCTTCTGGAAAAGCAGCTTGCAGAAGGTACTATCAGCAGAGCGGATGCGCTGGAGCTCACAGACGCATATATCCTGCGTTTTACGGATATCATGGTTTGCCATGTGTTCTATTTGAACAACAGACGTATAATCGAGCTGAACAAAAAAGGCGGCAACCTTTATTCATCCATTTATGAAAGCGCGATTCCATCAGGTCATAATGCTATTACAATCGGAGGCTGCAAGCCGAATGGAGAGGACGATTCAAATGAAGTTACCTATATGTTCCTCCAGTCACTCGGCAGATTAAAACTGCCGGATCCTACCGTCGCACTCAGAATCCACAATCATACGCCGGATAAGATATGGGAACTTGCCATTGAATCCAGCAAGCAGGCGGGCGGTATTCCGCAATTCCAAAACGATGAGCTCATTATTCCGATGCTCATGAAGTGGGGACTTTCCAGGGAAGACGCGTACAATTACAGCATTGTCGGATGCGTGGAGCCGGCGGGAACCGGCTGTGAATGGTCTGCCTGCGGCAACACGGGCAGCAATTCCGTGTGGAACATGATGGAGGTCATTCAGCTTGTTATCAACGGCGGTGTAAATCCGAATACAGGCGTTACGGCGCTCCCCTGCAAAAAACTTTATGAATATGAAAGCTTTGAAGAGCTGAAAGCGACCTTTGAAATGGAAATGAAATATCTCCTTGATTGGACGGTTTCTTATGCGTCTTTCTTTGAACTGGCATTTTCCCAGAACTTCCCGTGTGTTGTCGCCTCTGCTATGATGGAAGGCTGCATTGAATCCGGCAAGGACGCATCCGAAGGCGGCGCAAAATA
>JAZRYQ010000294.1:0-3175 GCA_045600805.1 Candidatus Alloscillospira sp.
TTCGGAAGTGAAGTAGTGAATGATCTGGATTCATTCAAAAAGATGAGTCAGTGCATCATCGCAAACCGATACGACGCCTGCCTTGACGACGTGAAAGAGAAAGTATATACAAGAGATTTGTTCAAGAGAGATTGATGAAAATGAAGCAAACGACAGAACTGAACGACAGGACGATTCTTGTGACCGGCTCTCCGGGATTTATCGGCGGCGCCCTTGTGCTCCGGCTGATAAAAGAGCTTAATAATGCGACGATCGTTTCATTCGACAACATGAATGACTATTATGATCCGGCACTGAAAGAATACCGTCTGGGCCTGATAGAAAAAGCGGCGGAAAAAAAGCCGGATATCAGACACGTTTTCATAAAAGCCGACCTTCATGATAAATCCGCTGTTGATAAGGTGTTTTCGGAATATAAGCCGGACGTTGTCGTCAACCTTGCCGCACAGGCGGGTGTCCGGTACAGCATTACAAATCCGGATGCGTATATAAATTCAAATATTATCGGGTTTTATAACATTCTCGAAGCCTGCCGCCGTTATCCCGTCGAACATCTTGTATATGCAAGCAGCAGTTCCGTTTACGGCGGAAACAGGAAGGTTCCGTTTTCCACAGACGATAAAGTGGATGATCCCGTATCGCTTTATGCGGCAACAAAGAAATCGAATGAGCTTCTGGCTCACAGTTACAGCAAATTATATAACATTCCCGCTACTGGCTTGCGTTTCTTTACGGTTTACGGTCCCGCGGGAAGACCGGATATGGCATATTTTACCTTTACGGATAAGTTTACAAAGGGCGAAACGGTAAAACTGTTCAATTTCGGCGACTGCAAGCGTGATTTTACGTATATTGACGATATCATCGAGGGTGTGTACCGTGTTATGCAGGGCGCACCGATAAAGGAAAACGGCGAGGACGGACTGCCCGTTCCTCCCTATGCGATCTACAATATCGGCGGCGGACAGCCGGAGAATCTCATGTGTTTTGTCAATACCCTTTGCGGAGAGCTGATCCGTGCCGGTGTTCTGCCGGAGGATTTCGATGTTGCCGCTCACACGGAGAAAGCTCCCATGCAGCCGGGCGATGTTCCGGTGACGTACGCGGACAGTTCGGGACTCGAACGGGATTACGGCTTTACACCGAAGATTCCGCTTCGGGAAGGGCTCAGGCGGTTTGCCGAATGGTACAAGTCTTATTATGATTTATCGATCTGACCGACAGCACGGTTACAATACTTTTACAACATATTGGAGTTACTTAAAATGAGGAATATCAAGTTTACTTTCCCGGATATATCGGAGGCGGAGATTGAGGGTGTTTGCGAAACGCTGAGGTCCGGCTGGCTTACGACCGGCCCCAAAACAAAGTTGTTTGAAAAGAAACTCGCTTCTTTTGTCGGAGATTATAACGGTGAAGGATCGCCGAACTGTATCGGGGTCAGCTCCGCTACGGAGGGATTGGAACTGTCTTTGAGGATGCTCGGCATCGGTTCGGGCTCGGGAGGAAGCGAGAAGGACGAGGTCATCACCTGTGCCTATACGTATACCGCATCGGCATCCGAGATACATCATGTCGGGGCGAAGATCGTGCTTATCGACTGCCTTGACAAAGACGGCGTCATCGAGCCTAATTATGATAGACTCGAAGCGGCGATAAACGAGAACACCAAAGCCGTTATCCCCGTCGATATCGGAGGCATCCCCTGCGATTATGACAGGATATTTGAGATACTCGAAAGAAAAAAATCCCTCTTCAAGCCGACTTCCGATCTTCAGGCAATGCTTGGCAGAGTGGCTGTCATCGAGGATGCGGCGCACGCTCTCGGTGCCGTTTATAAGGGGAGAAAAATCGGCAGCGTTGCCGATTTCACGGTGTTTTCTTTCCATGCCACGAAGAACTTTTCAACAGGAGAGGGCGGTGCCATCTTCTGGAATCACTTTGACGGCATAAACGATGACGATATGTATCGCATGACACAGCTTTACAGCCTTCACGGTCAAAGCAAGGACGCCTTTACCAAGGACAGGCTCGGTGCCTGGGAATACGACATTCTCGGTATCTGGTATAAGTGTAATATGACGGACATCATGGCGGCGATAGGACTCGGACAGCTTGAAAGATATCCCACGATGCTTCCGCGCAGAAAAGAAATAATAGAAAGATACGATGCTGCGTTTCGTTCGCTCGGTATAAAAACACTCGATCATTATACCGGTGAGCACATAAGCTCGGGACACCTCTATGTCACGAGGATACCCGGTATAAACAGGGAGAACGCAAACGAAATTATGGAAAAGATGGCAAAGGCCGGCATTTGTACAAATGTGCATTTCATACCTCTGCCCATGTTTACGGCGTATAAGGATCTGGGCTTTGATATAAAGGATTATCCGGTCGCCTATGCGAAGTTTGAGAATGAGATCACGCTTCCTCTGCATACCAAGCTTACGAATGAAGAGGTGGAGTATGTGATAGAAAAGTATGCGGAGATCGTGCAGGCGTACAGGAACTGAGTTGTCCTTTTAAGAAAGGTGAGATGCCTTGAAAAAAGTATTGATAATAGGAGCCGGCTTTTTGCAGATGTTCGTCATAAAAAAAGCAAAGGATATGGGGTATTACACTCTGGCGGTGGATGCCGATCCCAAAGCTCCCGGCTTTGCTTTTGCGGATAAATACGCCGTCATCAACATCGTTGACGAAAAAGCCTGCCTTGCATTTGCCAAAAAAAACCAAATCGACGGTGTACTGACCGCCGCTACGGAATACGGTGTACTGACCGCATCGTATATTGCGGAAAAAATGAACCTTACGGGGTTAACGTACACGGCGGCTCAAAAGACCAAGAACAAATACAACGTGAAAAAGTGTTTTCTCGAAAACCGTGTCGATGATTCGGATGGTCAATGCTGCCTTATTGATGCCGATACCGATATCGGCACGCTTGCCGGGAAACTTTGCTATCCGGTGATCGTAAAACCGTGCGACGGTTCCGGCAGTCGGGGAACGAGCAGAGTTGATGCCCCGGACGGTTTGCCTGCGGCGTGCGGATTTGCCATGAACGGTTCGATTTCTCACCGTGCAGAGGTGGAATCCTTTGTCGATGGTAAGGAATACGGCGCGGAAAGTCTTGTCGTAAACGGCAGGGTTTATGTGTTGGCGATCATGAAAAAAC
>JAZRYQ010000295.1:0-4478 GCA_045600805.1 Candidatus Alloscillospira sp.
ACACTTTTACCAAAATGATATAAGTGCAAACCGTATAAATAGCTCATATTAAGTTGTGTCGCATGTCTGTATTTTAACATATCATTAAAATTAATTCAACATATTATTTTCGTGTTTTTTCGACAAATTATAACTATAAAAAACAGCCGCCCGAGCGGACGGCACAGACTGTCGAGACCGAAAAATCAAATTCAACATAAAAAGTATGCTTTGTAGGGCAGGTGGCTTGCCCCTGCCGACCGAAGCGAAAGCTTCGGCAAATAATAAAGTTTATCGGAGAAGTTTTGCTGAACTTCTCCGCTTTTTCTTACTGCGTCACCGCCGTTTTACCGTATCTGTATACGCCAACAAACGGCGGTTCCTTGTCTCTGTGATTTTCTCGTCAGCCTTATCTGCTTACAGAGTTTGACGTAAAACACAAAAAGCACTGAAAAACCCATTTACATTTACCGAAAGCAAATGATATAATGAAGTCAGAAAAATCAAAAAGGAGATTATGTCATGTCCTGTCCCGTTTTCTGGAAAACCTCCAACGAAGCTATAACCGACCTTTACGACAAAGCGGTGAAAGCAGAAAAAAGCGTTATAGCAACCTCTGCCGGCGGCCGTCCGGTTCTGGCACTTGCTTACGGCAGATCCAATCAAAATTTGCCGAAAAACGCCAACTGGTCGTCTGCGCTCGGCTCAATGGACCCGAAATGCTATTCCGATCCCGATACGAAAACTCCCACGCTCGTTCTAATCGGCACGGAGCACGGGCAGGAAACCGAAGGCACGGCGGCACTCGCCAACCTTATTTCTCTGTTGGAAAATGGCGTCGACCTTGCCGGAAATACGAATGAATCACTGCTTTCTCTGTGTAAAAACGTCCGTATCGTCATCGTTCCGATTGCCAATCCGGATGGACGTGCCCGCGTAGTTCCGGATGCTATCGTCGGACTGAAGCAATACGATCTGCGTTACTGGGGGCAGGGCACGTGGAAGGACGGCAGTCTGTGCGGCTGGCCGGAATGCAAAAAAATCCATCCGATACTTGATGCCGTGGATTTTCTCGGCGGCTACTATAACGATGACGGCGTAAATCTCATGCACGATGATTTCTTTGCCCCGAAAGCGGAAGAAACAAAAGCACTGCTCAATCTCTGCGAACGTGAGCGCGCCGATATCGTTATCCATCTGCACGGCGGCGGTGATTCCAAAGGTAATCTCATGCAGACCTCTTACATGTCCGTTCCCGCCAAAGCGATTGTTGAAAAGCTGGCAAAAGCATGCTTTGAGCACGGAAAAGCCGAAGCACTGGAATTTGTCGGCGACCGCGCCTGCTCTCTGGACGATGGTCCTGTGCCGGGTGCATTCAATTTAGCAAGCGCAGTGCATCACAAATGCGGAGCTGTTTCCTTTGTGTACGAGAGTAACGAATGTATCATCGACGAACCGGGTCCGAAGCTCACACATGAGCAGATTATCCGCATGCACATGATTGTTTTTGAAGAAGCACTCAGAATACTTAAGAACCGTGAATACCGATATATATAAAACGAGGTGAAAACAATGCCTGTTTGCAGAAATGAAAAAGGAAAGGGTTATTTCAACGCCGCCTATCTGACGGCGGAGGATTTCGCAGAGGCGCGCAAAGCGTGGAGAAAAGCTCTGTGCGGTGATGAAACCACGAATGATGCAAGTGACCCCATCATCAGGCAGATGCTGGAGCTTTATGAGAAGAACGCGCAGGAAACGCGGGATAAAATGAACCGCGGCGAGAACATACCCATTCTTTTCGGCAGTGAGCCTCCGGTCGAATCTGAAGAGCTGGCTGTCCAATACAACAACATACGTCAGATGGCGTTCGCTTACGGTATGTACGGCTGTGAAAGTTATCATTCGCCGGAGCTGCTGAACGATATTATTTACGCGCTTGACTGGATGGAAGCCAATATGTACGGTGCGGAGGTGCTTTCCGACACCTCTTTCCGCTCATACCTCGCCTTTAACTGGTGGTACTGGTATATCGGCGGCGCCGTGCCGATGCTTGAAACGGTCATGATAATTGAAGAAAGCCTTACGCGCGAACAGATTGACCGCTACGTTCTTCCCATGTCATTCCTGCGCACGCAGATGCGTCTGGGCAACGATGCCGAGATGGCGGTCGGACAGATCATGCCGTGTACGCCGCTCGCACTGCTGACCGATGACAAAGCTCTTCTGCAGTCGATGTATCTTGCCATGGGCAGACTGCTGGAAAAGCACGAAGAGGGCGAAAACATGCGCGCCGACTGGTGCTGCATGACGCACGGCATCCCGTATAATCTCTGCTACGGGCAGTCCAACCTGCAGCGTGTCGCCTATATTTTACAGATATTATCCTCCACGCCGCTTGATTTTCCGTTAAAGGATAAATACAATTTGATGGAAATGGTGCGTTACTGCTTTGCTCCCGCACTGTGGCACGGACGCGGACTTCAGCTCATGGACGGACGGGGTATGCAGATCGACAACGACGCCGACCCCGCGGTGAGCGTCTGCTCCGGTCTGCGCTTTCTGTTCGGAGTATTCGGTAAAAAGGAAGACGAAGAAATCTTTGCTCTCATCCGCCGTCACGCAACGCCCTACGTCCGCAATGCCATTCTCGGTTATGACCCGGACGCTCTGCCGCCCGGCAAAGAGCCGAAGCTTGTTTCTATGCCGACCGTCGGACTGGCGGCATATACCGTCTACAAGAAACTGCTGCTTGAAAAATATCCTGCCCCCGAGCCCTACGAGCTTGCTTATATGTGGCGTTCAGGTGACAGCTGTGTACAGCATCACAATGACGTCTGTTTTGGTCTGCGGATGAATTCCGAGCGGGTGTTCGGGTATGAGTGCATCAATCATCTGAACATGGACGGCTGGTACACGGGAGACGGACATTTATACGTTTATCTGCCCGGTCAGAACCTGCAGTACAGCCGCGAATACTGGAAACACGTCGATAAGTATCATATCCCCGGCGTAACCGCCGATACACAGGAAAGAGAAGTTAAATCCATCGTAGACTGCTTCGCTTATTTCAGCGACCGTTCTTTCACGGGCGGCACGGCACTCGACGGACAGTATCTGACCGCGGCAATGGACTTCCGCTCGTTCCATAATGACCGCTTTTTCCCCGAGGAGGATATCGGCTACGGTGCGGGCATGCCGCTTCACGACTGTTCCCTGGAAGGCCACAAGGCATGGTTCTTCTTTGAAAATGCGGTCGCTGCTCTCGGCGCGGGTATTCGTGCGGACGACGGATTTGAAGTGCATACCACCGTGGAAAACAGATTATTGTCCGGAAAGGAGAACATTTACATAGACGGCGATATTCTCGAAAACACCGACTTCAAACGTGAATATAAAAAGGTGCATTGGCTTTGCATCGACGGCGTATGCGGCTACGTATTCCCGACTGCCGCGGATATCGTTCTGCGGCGTGAAACGGACGAAGATGGAAACGTGTTCCTTACCTGCTTTATAAATCACGGAATCAATCCGCAGAACGCGGATTATGCCTATGTCATTCTGCCTATGGCTGATGCCGAAAAAACGGAACGCTATGCAGGTTTGCGCGATATACGGATAGAGTCACTTACCGAAAGCTGCCTCGCCGCAGCAGAGCTTTCCTCAGGTCTGACGGGATATGCGTTCTTTGACACAGGTGAATGCGGAAACGTGCACGCCGAAACACCGCTCATTCTGATGATGAACAATATAAACGGACATTTGTCCGTTTGTGACCCCACCCAGAAGCTGGGGAATGTTATCTTCCGTCTGTCGGGGAACAAAACAGTTTCTTCGGAGGATGCCGCAGTGCATACGGACGAAGACGGCACGGTCGCCGTCGATACAAAAGACGCATACGGTAAGACCTTCACCGCGGCGGTATGGTAATAAAAAAATGAAAAACTTTATTCTTGACTGGATAAAACCGGGGAAAAAATCGGTTATGTACTTCTTTATCCTGTCGGGCTTGCGGCGGTTCTGATTGAACCGGTCGGAACAGAGGAAGTCAATAAAATAGTAAGTTTTGTATTTTGATAGTATAGGCGTCTTATTAATTTTTCGCAGCATCATATTTTGCGCTGACGGTCATAAAGATGTTTATGCTTCTCGGATGTGAGGATTTCACGTCAGAAAGCTTGTCCGTACCCGAAATGCGTTTTTTCTTCTGATTTTGGACAAAAGTGTCTGTAAGTATATCAAATCGGGGAAAAATCTCCGTTTTTTGCTCCAAATGTACCACCGGTGTATCAGATGTAGGCGAGGAATAGTAAGAAGATTTGAAAATAAGCAATATTTTTTGTGAAAGAATATTGCATAAAAATTTTAATCGTGTATAATATTTACAGGGAGGTTGATAATATGTTAGTTTCGCTTAAAGCAAACAATTGTATGATTTATAATAATGAAATAGAGTTTTCAATGCGTGCAAATATGCATTTTAAAAAGTTTTCGACAAATCT
>JAZRYQ010000296.1:0-2728 GCA_045600805.1 Candidatus Alloscillospira sp.
GTCGAGCACCATCAGGCTCAGCGCGAAGCCGGACATGGAGTTGCCGAACATTGACACAACGCTGCCGAGAGTGATTATCGTGAAATCCTTGGTCCACAGAGGATTTGTGTTTTGTGAATGAGTCCTGCGCATAGAAAAATCTCCTTGAATTAATCGGCGCGTACCATTATAACCCGTTTGCCGATTTTTGCAAGAGCGAGAGCAGGCACTCCTGCGTGTAAAATAAGCGCGGAAGCTCATGCGGCGCAGAGCCGGTCGGCTCTGTTATTTTGTCGGATTTTATGATAAAATGATATTCATGCAAAAGAAGGGGAGAAAATATGAAATCTATCATAGAATCACTATTTGAATTGCGTGATGAGGAATATGCAAAATTTCAGGCAAAGCTGACGCCGTCGGTAGCTCCGGAGCTGTTTATAGGGGTTCGCGTTCCCGATGTCAGAAGACTGGCAAAGCTTTTGAAAAATGACTCCGATGCCGAAGCTTTTATGCAGGAGCTTCCTCATAAATATTACGATGAAAATATGCTGCACGGCTTGCTGATATCGGAAATCAGGGACTTTGATAAAGCCATTGAAGAAACCAACCGATTTCTGCCGTATATTGACAACTGGGCTGTGTGCGATATCATGTCGCCCAAAGCTTTCGGGAAACACAAAGCGGAGCTGATTGACAGCATCGGAAAATGGGCGTGCTCGGATGAAGCTTATACCATAAGATTCGGAATTGAGATGCTGATGAGTCATTATCTCGATGACGATTTCAGAGAGGAATACCTTGACATACCTGCCGCCGTCAGAAGCGAAGAATATTATGTAAACATGATGATCGCCTGGTTTTTCGCTACTGCACTTGCGAAACAGTGGAAAAGCACTGTCTCATACATAGAAAACAATCGTCTTGACAAATGGACGCATAACAAGGCAATTCAAAAAGCAGTCGAAAGCCGCAGAATAACAGATGAGCAAAAAGCATATCTGAAAACTCTGAAAATCAAGTAAAGGTCAAAGCGGAAAATCAGATGCGTTGGGTACGGCGGACGGATGCAGTATGGGAAAGGGCAGTAGAGATCGTCAATAATGACGTGATCTGCACATAAGGAAAGCGGCAGGCTTTGCAGTCCTGCCGCTTGATCTTTTCGCTGTAAATAAGAATGTCGTGAAGGCTTCTGCTCCCTGTACTCCTGCATTATTCTGTGCAGTATATCCGAACGCTTCCGTCGGTCAGAAGCTCGTTGCCATTGCCGATGCTGACCTTTTTCCAGTCGGCACTCGTGCCGGCGTAGCGGATTTCGGTCAGGGAATCACAGAAAGTCAATGCTTTCGCTTCAACGCGCGTGAGGCTCCCGGGCAAACTGAGCGTTTTCAAATTATCACATAGATACAACCCCGTGTCGCCGATTTCCCGAAGCCCCTCGCTTGTGTAAAGCTCCGTCAGACTTCTCGCCTGACTCATGGCGTGATCGCAGATCCTTTCAGTACCGTCCGGCACGGTGTATTCGGTCCTGTCAGAAGCGATAGGATAGCAGAGCAGCTTTTTGCCGTCTTTGGAGAATAACACTCCGTCCTCCGATTTGTAACAGTTGTTATCAGCATCCACATCAATATAGGACAGCGCATAATTCCAGAAAATGGCGCTCTCCTCGATCGAGGATACAGAAGCCGGGATAACGATCTTTTCCAGCGTATTGGTGACTTCGATGGCATCTTTTCGGATAGCTGTTACGGTGTTCGGGATTTCAAATATAGTATCCCGTTTATCTGCCGGATAGTTGATAAGCGTGGTGATCCCCTTGTCGTAGAGCACCCCGTCAACGGAGGCATAGCCGGGGTTATTCTCATCCACGATAAAAGCGGATACGAACGTATTTGCAAATGCGCCGTCTCCGATAAGCGAAAGCGAGGCGGGAATCGAAACCTTGTTTTCCTTAAATGCTGAACGGAAAGCATCTGCACCGATATACAGTATTCCCTCCGGGAAGCTGAATCCGTTTTCGCTGTGAAGCAGGTCGTTGTTGAATGCACTGACTACGACATATTTCAGAGCAGCGGGAAAGTTTACGGTACAAAGAGCATCACAGTTGGAGAAAGCGGCTTCTCCGATAAATCCAACGGATGCGCCGAGTCTGACCTCCGTAATTGCCGAAAACCACAGAAATGCGCAGCTCCCGACGGACGTTACATCTTCACCGATCACCACTTTTTCGGCTTCGCTGCTGTATATGTCCCATTCGGCCGGAGCATCGGCGTAATCCTTCATCGGGCCTTTGCCGGATATGACGAGCGTTTTTGCGGCGGAATCGTATTCCCACTTCAAATCGTCTGTCGTAAGATTCACGTATTTTCGCTCTAATTTCGCAATTTCGTCTGACTGCCGGCCATTTTCCTTGTCTTTGTCTGCGGTGTTATTTTCTCCGGAAACCGAATTATCCGATGTATCCGGCGTATCCGGCGTATCTGGCGTATCCGGCGTATGCGGCGTATTTGGTGCTTCGGAACCGCCGCCGTTTCCGCACGCCGCCAGCGATAAAACGAGCAGAGCACAAAGCAGAAAGACCGTTATCTTTTTCAAATTAAAGCCTCTTTTTATCATAGCTGCCCCTCCTTATTATCAGGGATTTCCCGATCCCGCGCTACACCGTTTTTCTGTTCCGTACCGTTTTTCTGTTCCGTATTTATGTACGGATTTACGCCTTTTTTGCTGTCAAAGATTGACCAAACGTCGTTTT
>JAZRYQ010000297.1:0-3217 GCA_045600805.1 Candidatus Alloscillospira sp.
TTTTCGGTACGGTTGAGGACGGAAAAATTGTTCCCGCAACAAAGCCCGGATTTACCGCTCAATGTCTGAGAGTTCCCGCATCAGACGGACACATGGGCGCAGTTTTCGTTGAATTTGAAAACAAACCCTCAATTGACGAGATGATAAACATTTGGGAAAATTATGAAGGCCGCGCGCAGGAGCTTAAACTCCCCTCTGCCCCCGAGCATTTTCTTCAGTATTTCAGAGAAGACAACAGACCTCAGACAAAGCTTGACCGCAATTTAGAGGGCGGCATGGCTGTTTCCGTCGGAAGACTGCGTGAGGACACTCAGTACGATTACAAGTTTGTATCTCTCAGCCATAACACACTGCGAGGTGCAGCCGGCGGCGGTGTATTGCTTGCCGAGCTTCTGTGTGCACAGAATTATATATGACTTAAACGCCGCTTATGTTAGCGGCGTTTTTCATATAACCATATACGTTAAATATATTTGACTAACAGGCAGTAAAATACTATAATATCATTATTGAAAATAATTATTATTTAGGAGGTTATAAAATGCCTGATAAGAATATGATAGATAAACTCATATCGCTTGAATGGAAAATGTTTTCCTCTGTCAATGAAGGCGGTCCGAAAGCAGACTGTCAGGAAGACCCCGACACATTTTACGGAATGCGCTACGGTCAGTTTTCGGCATGGAATGATGAAACCGTAAAATCCTATCTTGACGATGTGGAAAAAGCAACTGAGACAGGCCGCAATCTTGCTATGGAAAAATACATTCATATGATGAAATCCACGCAGCCGTCACAGTATGCAATTCTTGTGGAGCGCTGCGTATATCCGAATGATGAGCAAATTGAGCTTGCCGAAAAAATCACGAAGAAGATGATAGAGCAGACCGTTATCCTGCACAAAGAGTACCCGTATGTCTCCGGCGCCGGCAGACCGCTTTACTCCTCTGCTGATTTTCGCGGCTTCATTTCCGTTGAAACATACCAAAAAGGCGAGCTTTACACGTATTCGCTCCATACGCTCAAAGCGTTGTGGGATCATCTCTGCACGCTTGAGAAAAACGGGCAAAGCCTTGCACGAAACATTTTGGAAAACAGTGTTATGCACTATGGGTACAAAACGCTTGATGACGCCGAAAAAGCGCAGCGCAAGTATGCCGAAAGTCTGCCGATAGAATTATCCTTCGGCTGCGAAAGCTGTGATAAATAACATGAACGGGCTCAGTCTGTCAGAAAACTATTTCAACACAGTCGTAAAACCGCGTCTATCGGAGGATTTTCCGGAATTATTCCCGCGTCTTGCATCCGGTCTTTGCGGCAACGGCTCGGAATGCTTCGGTTACGACGACGAGATAAGCCGTGATCATGATTGGGGCGTTGACTTTTATATCTGGGTAGGCGAAGAGGATCGGGACAAAATAACCGAACTCAGCACATGGAAACGCAATCTTATGTACTTCTCCCCTCCCGGATTTGTACGCAAACAGTCAGAATACGGAGCGTCTATCACCGTTCAGACTTGCGGAGATTTCTTTAAACGACTCATCGGAGTATCCGATTACCCGTCGGACCCGCTTGCATGGTTCAGAATTCCGGAAAACAACATGGCAATGTGCGTAAACGGGAAGGTGTTTATGGATAATTCCGGTGAGTTCACCGCACTTCGCAATCGTTTTATGCAATATTTCCCCGAGGATTTCAGGCTTAAAAAAATCGCCGCGAAATGCATGGCGATCGCGCAGACAGGGCAGTACAATCACAAACGAATGTACGCAAGAGGCGAATATATCACCGTTTCCACTGTTATCTCCCGCTTTGTGGATAATGTCACGGGGCTTGTATTTCTCCTGAACAGAGTTTACAGACCGTACTACAAATGGGAAAACAGAATGATGCGTTCTCTTCCGCTCCTTGGGGAAGAAATCTCGTCAATGTTACTCTCTTTATTATCTCTGCCGCTTGTCGGAGATGACGCTTTTTCCGCACGGCAAAAAATCATCGACGATATCTGCGCAAAGCTTGTATCCGAATTAAAAGCTCAGAAGCTTTCTGATTCAGATGACTGGTTTTTCACCGCACACGGTGAATCGGTACAGCGAAAAATCACACATGATGTCATCCGTTCTCTCCCGGCACAATATGAATAGAAAGGAATTTTAGTTATGCGCAAACAGGTTCTCGTTATCGGCGGGTCTTATTTTGCAGGCCGCGTATTCTCGATTTTAACATCACGCGGTGATGATATTTATCTTCACGTTGTAAACAGGGGAAGATTTCCTCTTCACTTAAATAATGTTTCTCAGTACGTCTGTGACCGCCACGAGCCGGATAAAATGGCTGAGCTTCTGCCGAAGGATATTGTTTTTGATGCTGTTGTTGATTTCTGTGCGTACGAGCCGACGGAAATCAGCGCAATCATTGACGCGCTTCCCGGCAGGATCCGTCAGTACATCTTCTTCAGTACCGCAAGCGTTTACACCGTCGGCAATGATAAAAAAGTCGAAACCGACGAAATGATACGCAATTTCGGCACAAATGACCCGACAGTCGAATATGTCCTTAAAAAATGCCTTCTCGAAGTTGAAATCAAAATGGAATGTGAAAAAGCTTCTATTCCGTACACCATTCTCCGACCTGCGTTTATTTACGGACCGTTCAATTACGCTCCGCGCGAGTCATGGTTTGTTCAGCAGATCGTCGAACGCAAACCGATTCCCGTACCTGTCGATTCCGATTCCAAATTCAATTTCGTATATGTAATGGATATCTCCGCGATTTTAAATCTCTGTATCGGAAACGAAAAAGCCTACAATGAGATATTCAATCTTTCCGCACCTGAGGATATCACATATGAGTCATTCATAAAAGTACTTGAAAAAGTCAGTGACATTTCTTTTGCAACAGAAAATGTCACCGTAAAACAGGTCGAAGACAGAAACATCCCCCTTCCTTTCCCGCTTGTCGGCAATGAGCTTTACAGCGGAAAAAAGGCGGAGGATGTACTCGGCTTTACTTACACTGACTTTGAAGTCGGTATGAAAAAGACATTTGATGTGTTTAAAGATGTTTATGAGCACAGATGAGGCTTAAAGCGTCACCTTTCTTTTCTTCTCCATAATTGCAAACATCACAAGGCAGATCACGATCTGAACGGCTGATGAGGTCGGTATTCCGAGGCCGATCTTAAACAGCGACGACGTTGTTTTGCTGACGAAAT